>JBBQIU010000050.1:0-9671 GCA_038325245.1 Verrucomicrobiota bacterium | reverse complement strand
TGTATTTGGAATCCCGCAGCCCGGTTTCCGACGAGGCGGTGAAGACGGCCCTGCCCGCTTTCCTCACTCAGCAGAGGCAGTTCGGAACGTACGCGACCTTCTCGGAATGGGAGCGGAGACGATTCGCGGCGGCCGACGTTCGAATGCCGGCTTCCAGCACCAACGCTCCGCCAGCCGCTAATTAGCCGGCGTCGCTGTCCGGTGCGCATCCCATGGCCGATCCTCAATCGCCGACTTCCGGGGTGCTGAAGTTATCCTCGCCGGCCACCCATGAGTATTGGGAGGTGCCGGTTCTCTATGAGGACGAGCACCTGCTGGCAATTGACAAGCCCTCAGGTTTGCTCACATCCCCTGATCGCTACGATGCGGAGCGGCCGAATCTGATGAGGTTGTTGCACGGGCATATCGGGCGCGGTGTTCCCTGGGCTCGGGAACGGGGGCTCACGTATCTGGCCAATGCGCACCGCCTCGACTTCGAGACCTCAGGCGTCCTCCTGCTCGCACGTTCCAAGCCCGTTCTGACACAAGTGGCGAACCTTTTCGGCAGCGAGAAACCCGAGAAGGTGTACTTCGCGATCGCCCAGGGATCGCCTGTTGAGGATTCGTTCGTGGTCGATGCCCGCTTGGGGCCGCATCCCACCCGCCCCGGAGTGATGCGGGTCGATCCGAAGTCGGGGAAGCGGAGCACGACCGAGTTCCGGGTGATCACGCGGTTTCGCGGCTTCACGGCGTTGGAGTGCCGGCCCAGGACGGGACGAACGCACCAGATCCGGATTCATCTGCGGTGGATTCAGATGCCGTTGGTGGGGGACCGGGTGTACGGGGGCGGCCCTTTGTGGCTTTCCGAAATCAAAGCCGACTATCGGGCCCGGCGGACCAAGGAGGAAAAACCGATGCTGGGACGGGTCGCCCTTCACGCCAGCTCGCTCGCCTTGGATCACCCCGTGACCGGAAAGCGCCTGGTGATCGAGAGTCCTCTTCCCAAAGACATTCGGGTGGCCTTGAAGTACCTGGAACGCTACGTCTCACCCGTGGTGCGCGGCGGTCGCGATAATGCGTCTTGGGGTCCGCCGGTAGCAGGTCCGTCACTCGGTCTCGGGTTGAGCGACTCATCCGGTCCGTCCCAGGACGATTGCGGAAACGAGCGGTCGGGGGCATAAATTTTGGCACTGGCCCGGAGAGTTCTCTCAGCGGGTGGTTCTCCACCGCCCATCCCAGGGACCTTGGGGTCGAGAAGGAAGGAGCGCAGACATGAGCACCTCGACGCTAACGGCAAAAACCAAGCAGGAATTCCGCTTCACCGCCCCGACGGCGCTGACCGTTCAATTGGTGGGTGACTTCACAGGCTGGAGCGAGGCTCCGGTCGCCCTGACGAAGGGCAAGGACGGCGTGTGGCGGACCAGCGTGCACCTGGAACCTGGAAAGCACCGCTATCGCTTCCTGGTCGACGGTGACTGGCGCGACGACCCGGAATGCACGGTCCGCGTGCCCAATCCCTTCGGAAGCGAAAACTCCGTCCGGGTCGTCGGCTAAGGCTGATGCTCAGTGCCGGAAATGACGGACGCCCGTGAAGACCATGGCGACGTTCCGTTCGTCGGCCGCGTGAATCACCTCCCCGTCACGCATGGAGCCGCCGGGTTGAATGGCGGCGGTGGCTCCCGCCGTGGCGGCGGCAATGAGACCGTCGGCGAACGGGAAGAAGGCGTCGCTGCAGACAACACTGCCGGCGAGGGATAGCCCGGTTTCTCCGGCCTTCCAGACGGCGATGCGGCTGGCGTCCACGCGGCTCATCTGGCCAGCGCCGATGCCCAGCGTTCGGCCGTGTCCGGCGCCGTCGGCTGAGACGTAGACAATGGCGTTGGACTTGACGTGTTTGACAATCCGCCAGCCGAAGGCCATGGCATGACGTTCCCCATCGGTGGCGGGGCGCTTGCTGACCGCCCTGAGGTCCTCGGAGCGCGTCGGCAGCACATCCCGTTCCTGGAGAAGGAAGGAGCCCGCCCCAACGCCCCGGACGTCCCAGGAGACTGGTGTGGCTGGATCGAGTTTGACGCGGAGTAGTCGGAGATTCTTTTTTTTCTGGAGCAGGGCGAGGGCATCGGAAGTGAAGTCTGGGGCCACGATGACCTCGCTGAAGATTTCCGAGATGGCCTCCGCGCAGGGGAGATCCAAGGCACGGTTGACGGCAATGATGCCCCCGAACGGGGCCTGCCGATCCGTGGCGAAGGCTTTTTCCCATGCCTGCACGAGGGAGTTGCCCTGCCCGACGCCACAGGGGTTCGTGTGCTTGAGGATCGCGAGGGTCGGAGGGTCGGGCGCAAATTCAGCGATCAAGGCAGCAGCGGCAGTGAGGTCGAGGATGTTGTTGTACGACAATTCCTTCCCGTGGAGTTGCTCGAAGTAGCGGTGGAACGAGCCGTAGAGCGCGGCGCGTTGATGGGGGTTTTCGCCATATCGCAGTGTTTGGGCCAGGGGAGCCGCGATGGTGAGAGTGGGTGGTAGGGCACTGGCGTCGCCGAATTCACCCTGTAGGTGGGCGGCGATGGCGGCGTCGTAGGCGGCCGTGCGGGCGAAGACCTTGGCGGCGAGTCGGCGTCGGAGTTCGAGGGTCGTGTCCCCGTTCGCGGTGATCTGTTGGGCGACTTCGGCGTAGTCGGCAGGATCGGTGACGACCGTGACGCTGTCGTGATTCTTGGCAGCGCTTCGAAGCATGGAAGGTCCACCGATGTCGATGTTCTCGATGGCTTCGTGGAGGGTGACGCCGTGTCGGGCGACGGTGGCCTCGAAGGGGTCGAGGTTGACGACGACGAGGTCGATGGGAGGGATGCCGTGCTCGGCGACAGCGCGTTCATGCTCGGGATTGCCGCGGATGTGGAGGAGGCCGCCGTGAACTTTGGGGTGCAGGGTCTTGACCCGGCCGTCGAGCATCTCAGGAAAACCCGTATACGCGCTGAGCTCGAGCACGTTCAACCCGGCTTCGCGCAGGGCCTTGGCGGTGCCGCCGGTGGTGATCAGTTCCACGTGGGCGGTGGTGAGCGCCTGGGCGAAGGGAACGAGGCCGGATTTGTCTGAGACGGAGAGCAAAGCACGCTGAATCTTCGGCATGGGCCGGGGAGGTTCCCGGCGGGCCTTCAGGGCGTCAACCGACAACTGGAATCCTGGACAGGCTTGGAGGCGGGCCATTCAATGCCGGCGTTGTTTCAGTGCTGGTGTTGGGTGCGGGTTGGCGAAGTTTCCGCCTTCCGCTACGGTGGCTCGAGTTTGCGCGAAGCGAAGTCATGAGGATCGTCCAACTCACGCCAGGGGCCGGGGGCATGTATTGCGGGAATTGTCTCCGGGACAATGCCCTCGTGGGTGCCCTGCGGCGACAGGGCCATTCAGTCACCATGTTGCCGCTCTACCTTCCGTTGAAGACGGACGAGCCTGAGGAAACGCAGGGAACCCCGGTCTTCTTTGGAGGTCTTACCGTCTTTCTGGAGCAGAAGGCGGCGATTTTCCGGCATATCCCGAAGTGGCTTCACGACTGGCTGAGCTCGCCCGCGCTGTTGCGTTTGATCGGAACCGCGGCGGCCAAGACCCGCCCGGAACATGTCGGCGAGCTGACCTTGTCGATGCTTCGTGGCGAATCGGGGAATCAGGCGCGCGAAGTCGAGGAGTTGATCACCTGGCTGGCGCAGCATGAACGACCGGATGTCGTGAGCCTGTCGAACGGGTTGCTGGTCG
Organism: Verrucomicrobiota bacterium; assembly: GCA_038325245.1. Lineage (GTDB taxonomy): Bacteria > Verrucomicrobiota > Verrucomicrobiia > Limisphaerales > CAIMTB01 > CAIMTB01. Next base: position 5,948 of record JBBQIU010000050.1, on the reverse strand, counting down.
GCGTTGCGCGCCGATTGAAGAGCGTACTCGGCACCCAGGTGGTGGTGACATTGCAGGGGGAAGATACGTTTGTGGATGCCTTGCCGGATGATTGTCGGCTTAAGGCCTGGGAAATTCTGTCGGAACGACTTGCGGAGGCGGATCTCCTGGTGGCGCCAAGTGCCTACTATGCGGACCGCATGGCGGCCAAACTGTCGATACCCCGGGCCCGGATCCACATCGTGCCCAACGGGATCCATCTAGCGGGCTGGCAGGTGGCGGATACCGCCCCGAACCCGCCGGTCTTGGGCTACCTGGCGCGGATGTGTTCGGAGAAGGGGTTGGACCGCTTGGTCGAGGCGTTCCTGATCCTCAAGCGGCGGGATCGCGTACCCGGTTTGCGCCTCTGGATCGGCGGGGGCATGGGTGCCACGGATGCCCGCTTCGTGGACGATCTGAAGGCCCGGTTGCAGGCGGAAGGACAGTTGGGAGCGGTCGAATTCCGTCCGAATCTGGAACATGCCGCCAAGCAGGAGTTTTTCCGCGGGCTCAGCGTTTTTTCGACCCCGGCCCACTATGGCGAAGCGTTCGGATTGTACCTGGTCGAAGCCATGGCGGCCGGAGTGCCCATGGTGCAGCCACGAACCGGCGCCTTCCCGGAGATTCTGGAAGCCAGCGGCGGGGGATTGCTCTGCGAGCCCAACGACACAACCTCGCTGGCGGATCGCATTGAGGAGGTGCTGCTTTCGCCCGAACTGGCGAAGCGGTTGGGATCTGCGGGAAGAGCGGCAGCTGAGAAGACGTACAACAGCCCCGCCGTCGCCGCGCGAATGGTGAACTTGTTCCAGTCCTTGCAGGTTCCCGTCGTGGCCCCAGCGGCCTAGGGTTCGTCCACGGCGCGTATGGCGAGCGAATACTCCATTCACCGGTCCGTCGAGTTCTCCGAAACCGACATGGCCGGAATTATGCATTACTCGAATTTCTTCCGATACATGGAGGCGGCGGAGCATGCCTTCTTCCGGTCGATCGGGTTCTCCGTGGCGGCCCGCCCCGGGGCACCCCGGGTGGGATGGCCCAGGGTCCATGCTTCGTGTGACTACGCGCGTCCCTTGCGCTTCGAGGACCGGGTGGAGGTTCAATTGCGGGTGGTGGAGAGGCGCTCGAAAGCTCTGACTTACGCGTTCCGGTTCCGGCGTCTCGTGGAGGGCGGAGAGCCGGAGGACGTGGCGAAAGGGCGGCTGACCGTCGTGTGTGTTGCCCATCAACCGGACGGTACGATGCGGGCAACGAACATTCCGGCGGAAATCGCGGACAGAATCGAGGTGTCGGCCGACGGTGAGATCGAGGCGAAGCCCGATTAAGGACGGCATTGATGCAGCCACGGAGACACGGAGCGCACGGAGCCTGAAGGAAAAATGGAGCCTCAAACCATCGATTACAGCCGCACCTCGCACGTGAGGCCGACTGTTCTTGGAAGTCCCCGTCTCTGTGCCCTCCGTGCCTCCTGGGCGAATAGCCCTAGGCGCGTTCCTCGAGCAGGTCGCGGCGGCCGCCCGTCAGGAGTTGCTCGACGAAGCTGGTCGAGTAGACCCCCCGGCGGAAGTTGGGGTCCTGAAGAATCGCCTGTTCAAATGGGATGGTCGTCTTCACCCCTGTGATCATGTATTCGGCCAGCGCCCGGCTCATGCGGTCCATGGCCTCCCGGCGGTCTTTGCCGAAGGTGATCAGTTTCCCAATCATCGAGTCGTAATACGGCGGAATCACATATCCGGCATAAGCGTGGGAATCGAGGCGAACGCCCCGGCCGCCCGGCGGGTAATACATCTCGATCCGACCTGGAGAGGGTCGGAAGTCATCGAAAGGATCTTCAGCGTTGATGCGGCATTCGATGGCGTGGCCCTTGAACGCGATGTCGGAGTCCCGCAGGCGCAGGGGTTCGCCCATGGCGATCAGGATCTGCTGCTTGACGAGGTCAACGCCGGTGACCTCCTCGGTGATCGGGTGCTCGACCTGGATCCGCTTGTTGACCTCGAGAAAAAAGAACTGACCCTGGCCGTCGACGATGAACTCGACGGTTCCGGCATTGGAATAGCCGGCCTCCTCGGCGATGCGAATGGCGGCCTTGCCCATCTTCTTGCGCAGGTCCCGATGCTTGTTCTCGATGAGTGGGGAGGGGGTTTCCTCGACGAGTTTCTGGTGCCGGCGCTGAATGGAGCAGTCGCGTTCGCCGAGGTGAATGACGTTGCCGCGGCTGTCGGCGAGAATCTGGAACTCGATGTGATGGGGATTCTCGATGAACTTCTCGATGTAGACGGCAGAATTGCCGAAGGCCTTTTCCGCTTCCGCCCGGGCCGTATGGTACCCGGTCACGAGCGACATGTCGTTGTGGGCGATCCGCATTCCTCGGCCGCCACCCCCGGCGATGGCCTTGATGAGAATGGGATAGCCGATCTTGGCGGCCACGGCCTTGGCATCCTGTTCATTCTCCACGACGCCGTCGGAACCGGGAGGAACCTGGACACCCGCCTTCCGGGCAAGAGCTCGGCTGACGTTCTTGTCCTGGAGGGCGTTCATCGCCCGGGCGCTGGGCCCGATGAAGCGGATGTTGCAGCTCGTGCAGATTTCCTCGAAGTGCGCGTTCTCGGAAAGGAAGCCGTAACCGGGATGGATGGCATCGACGTCGGCGATTTCGGCGGCGCTTATGATGCGATCGATCCTCAAATAGCTGTCAGCGGAGGGTCCTTTACCGATACAGATGGCCTCATCAGCCATGTGAACGTGCATGGAATTGGCATCGGCCTCGGAATAGACGGCGACCGTGCGAATATTGAGTTCCTTGCACGCGCGGATAACGCGGACGGCAATTTCACCGCGATTGGCGATGAGGACCTTCTCGAACATGATTGGGGCGACCCTTGGGGGGGCTCTAGAGGGGGCGGACTTTGAAGAGAAGTTGTCCGAACTCGACGGGTTTCGAGTTTTCGGCGATGGCCTGGGTGATAACGCCGCGGACTTCGGCCTTAATTTCATTCATGACCTTCATGGCCTCGATGATGCAGACGACAGTATCCGGGCCGACTTCGCTGCCAACATCGACGTACGGACTCGATTCCGGAGAGGGTGAACGATAAAGGGTTCCGATCATGGGCGACTTGATCTCCACCGTTCCAAGGGGGGCGTCGATGGCGCGGGTCGCAGAGGATGAGGGTGGGGGCGAAGCCTGAAGAGCGAACTGGGGGTGGCCGGCGCCAACTGTATCGTCAAAGGCGGCGTTTGGACCGCCGTTTGTCCCTCTTTTCAGTCGGATTTTGAATTCCTGGCGCTCCAGTTCGAACTCCGAGATGGCGTTCTTGCGCATCAGGTCGATGATGGCCTTGATGTCTTTCAGGTCCACAGCATGTCTCCAGTCGATCCGTACAGGCTTCCGTGATTCATCGGTGCTCGTCCGTACGCCGAACAAAAAGAGCAGCAGTCGCAAAATCGACTCCTGCTCTTCGGTTCTGAACTGGCAGGGACGCTATCGGGGGGTCGGTGGTACGGTCAAGTGCTCATTCTGGTTGGCTGGACCGGGTTGTTCCCCAGATTTGGGCCAGAAAAGCGGCGTTCTGCGTCCCTTCGCCTCAGATTCGAGACGGCGATAATGATATAGCTGCGTGAAGTGCCAGGATGTAGGAGTGTGCTCCGAATCCAGCGATGATCCCACGGCAGGCCGGCGCGATGAGGGAACGATGGCGGAATTCCTCGCGGGCATGGACGTTGGACAGGTGGATCTCGACGGTGGGTTGGCCGGTTCCCGTAATGGCGTCCCGTAACGCGACGCTGGTGTGGGTATAGGCGGCGGCGTTGAGAACGATGACGTCGTGATTTCCTGGACTTTCCTGGATCCAGGTCACGAGTTCCCCCTCATGATTGGACTGCCGGAATTCGACCTCGGCCCCGAGCGTGGAAGCAAGGTGACGAACCTGTGTCTCGATGTCGGACAGGGTAAGATTTCCGTAGATGCCGGGTTCTCGCGAGCCAAGAAGATTCAGATTCGGACCGTTGAGAAACAGGACGCGCATGGCGTCGGCGAGAGTAGGGATTACGATGGGCTCTCGGAAGGCTTTTGCGCCAGGAGCCAGCCCAGGAGAGCAAAGGCGCACCACGCGGACGCGGGAATGTAGAGGCCGAATTCCACGCATCCATGAGCGAACCAGCCGAGGAGACCGAGCCAGACAGCGAAGGGAAGCGGAGTGTCCCACCGTGCGCTTCGGCGGAACAGGAAGGCCAGGGCGCCGGCGACGAAACCGAGATAACCCACAAACCCGGGAAGGCCGGAATCGGTCGCCTGCTGCAAGTAGTCGTTGTGCGCGAGTTGGGCCATTTCGGACTCCGGACGTTTGCGTTCGGAATAGACGCGCTTGAAGAGTCCGGGACCATGGCCGAGGAGCGGGCGGTCCAGGAATCCATCGACGGCCGCAGTCCAGTAGTCAAAACGAGCGGACACGCTGGTGGCGCCCCGGCTTAGTTTCTCTCGAAAGACGACGGAGAAGGCGACGAGACCGCCGACGACGAACACGGAGGCGACGAGCCATTTGGTTCGGCGCGGCCAATCGGCCAGGAACAAGAGAAGGACGGCGAGGCCCATGGCGAGGAGCCACCCGGATTTGGAACCCGACCAGACCAGTACGGCGAGGCCGGCCACGAGGAGTGCGGAGGCGAGGATCCAGGACGCACGGTTTCCCCAGCGGGCTCCTATTTCGCGGGCGACGAGGCATCCGGTGGGGAGGAGAAGGAGGAGCACGCCAGCGAGGGCGTTGGGATAGACCAGGGTGCTGAAGACCCGGTTGCTTTGGATGCGGGCGAGGTATTCGGGGGCAAGGGATGCGGCTTGGGGTCCCTCGAGGATCATCTTCCGGGTGGCGTCCAGGCCACCGAAGCGCTGATCAAACGCCATACCAAGGACGCCGATCAGGCCGGCCAAGAGGCCCAGCCAAAAGGTGCGTGGTTGAACGACCCGGCTGAGCGCGAGGTTCCCGAGGGCGAAGCAGGCCACGCAGGCGATGAAGTGGGCGAGAACGACGCCGCTGAGAGGCCGATCTTCGGATGCCAACGTGGACACGGCCTGCCAGACGATCCAAAGGGATAGGAACCCCAGGATCCATTTGGGCGCCGATGGGCGCCAGCGGGAGCCAACGAACCAGGTCCCGACGGCGAAGACGATCAGCAGTCCGATGAAGCCGACACGGATCGGCCAGCTGAAGGCGCGCCACTCATCGAAGGTGCCCGGCATTTCCACCAATCGATCCAGCAGGATGGGATTTCCGAACTTGAGCAGGCCGACACCGAGCAGGAGCCCGAACAAGCCGGCAAAGAGGGTTCCGGCACCTTCGTCGGAGGGGGCTCCAGCGGTGGGTCGAAGGGGTGGACGCTTCGCCGGGCGAGGGGATCGCATCGGATTCAGAGATCAAGTCGGAGGATGGCGACTTCAAGGGCCAGGGCTTCCTGGACATTGGTATGGAGCAGGGACTGGGTCTTCTCGAGCAGATCGAGATTGGCGAGCGCCTGGCGGGTGTTGAGTCGGCCCGCGAAGTGCCGGGTTTCATCGGCTAACTCGGGAATGGCAAGTCGGTCGGTGGCCTGGCCCTGCGTGGTGATCCAGACATCGCGCAACCACAACTGAAGGGCTTGAAGGGTCTGGCTCCGGCGTCGGCGATACTCGGATTCGGTGGCGGCCTTGGACTCGTCCTCCCACTGGTCCTGAAGGCTGGCATCGGCGTCCCGGTAATGTTGGGCGGGGGACCGGGCCTTGATCTCGGTCTCGGCGGCAACACGGAGTCCGGACAACTGTTTGAGCAATCCGTCGAGAACAAGGTAACGCGCGAGGATGCTTGAGGCGGAGTTCCGGAACTGTGGGATGAACGATTGCAGCCACGACAGATGGACCGGGGCAATGCCGCGAAGAATTGGAAAGGAGAGACGCAGGCAGC
>JBBQIU010000049.1:0-9674 GCA_038325245.1 Verrucomicrobiota bacterium | reverse complement strand
GGTGAGCACCTTGGTTCAGGACGCCCGCGTTTTCCTGGATGCCGGCGAACTCGACAAGGCCGAGGCCAAACTCAAGGAAGCCCTCGGCGCCGATCCGGGTAGCGAGGCCGCCAATTACTACATGAAACAGTTACTCGATGCGAAGGCGCGCCTCGAGAACAAGCGCCGCGGCATTCTGAGCCGCTACGGGCTTCTCAAGATCACCGAGGTCTGGAACACGCCCCTGACCAAGGACAACCTCCCTTCAGCTAACCCGTTCGCCACAACGAATCTTGTCCACACGAGCAAGGGACGGCAGCTCATCAAATCGAAGCTGGAACGTATACGGCTCGACGAGGTGAAGTTTGAAGAACTCCCCCTGAGCGAGGTGGTTCGCTATCTCAAGGATGAGGCGAAGGCTCGTGACCCTGACCGGGAGGGAATCAATTTTTTCATTAATCCCTACTTGGACAACGTCCAAGGTGCATCCGGCTTCGCCACGGATCCCAATACGGGCGCCACCATCGCTATTCCCGCCGCGGAACAGATCAATCTCAATGACGTGACGGTACGGATTGATCCGGCTCTCAACAACGTTCGACTCATGGATGTGATCGACGCTGTCTCCAAGTCTTCCTCGAGCCCGATCAAGACCACGATTGAAGACTATGCCGTGGTGTTCATGCACAAGGCTCCTGAGCGGGCTCAATTGATCACCCGCACATTCAAGGTAAACCCCAACACGTTCGAGTCGGGCTTGGAGAGTGTCCTGGGAATCCAGTTCGGCGACTTCCAGACGGGAACTTCCGGGGGTGGTGGGGGTGGCGGTGGCCAAGGGGGTGGCGGTGGCCAGGGGGGCCAGGGCGGCGGCGGAACAATTGGTACGATCATTCCACGGGTTTTCGTCAGCGGTGCCGCCCAGGGCGGCGCCGGTGGTGGTGGTGGTCAGGGCGGCGGCGGCGGTGGTGGTGGGAGTAATGGCCTTCGCGGCGTTACGATTCCGACCGCGTCCCAAACTGTCCAGGAAGTCGTCCGCACATTCTTTGCCGCAGCGGGGGTGAACCTGCTTCCGCCCAACGCGGTGTTCTTCAATGATCGATTGGGATTGCTGATGGTCCGTGCCACAACGGAGGAAATCGAAATCGTTGAACAGGCGATCGAAGTTCTGAACGCAGCGCCACCGATGATTCAGATCGAAGCAAAGTTCGCGGAAGTCGGGCAGGATGACCTCAAGGCGCTTGGCTTCGATTGGATGATCGGCAACTGGCTCATCGGTAACGGCGGTTCCGTCGGCGTCCAACCGGGAACCGCACCTTCCTACCAGGGACGGCCTTCGCCGGCCAACCCGAGCGGGATCTTTCCCGGTCCTGCCGACGCCAATGGCATTCCCGGACCAGGCGCTCAAGCCGCTTCGGCGAGTGACGGCCTTCTCACCGGCGGCCTTCGCCAGACCGTCGGAGGCCAGGGCGCAAATATTCCGGCGTTGGCCAGCATTACCGGCCTGATGACCGACCCGCAGTTTAAGGTTGTTATTCGCGCCTTGGAACAACGCGGAGCCCTTGAACTCATGGCCGCACCTCGGGTGACCACCCTTAGCGGACGCCAGGCGCAGGTCGTCATCAATGACCTCCGAACGATTGTGACCGGCGTCGACCTCGCTCAGACCGGCGCCGGGGGTGGCGGAAACCAGGTCGGCGGCGGCGGCGGGGTTAACGGTGGAACCGGTGCAATCGGCAGCCAGTTGAATTACATCACCCAGATCACTCCATTCGGACCCGTCCTCGACGTTGTGCCCTACGTGGCCGCCGACGGCTACACAATCGAGCTCACGCTCATCCCGACGTTCAGTGAGTTCATCGGGTACGATGATCCGGGACTGTTTGTTCCGCAGATCCAGGGCGCTGCCGGCAGCGCGATCGGTCTCCCGCTTACCGCGCAGTTGCCTCTTCCTCGGCTCCGCGTCCGGCAGGTCGTGACCTCTGCGATTGTTTGGGATGGCCAGACAGTCGTCCTCGGCGGCCTCATCTCAGAAGACATCCGCAAACAGCGCGACAAGGTTCCGTTCCTGGGCGACATCCCTTGGCTGGGGCGGTTGTTCCGGACCGAGTCAACGTCCGCCTCTAAGCGCAACCTCGTCATCTTCATCACGCCGACGATCATTGATCCGGCCGGGAATCCGGTTCACACCCCGGACAACCTGCCCTTCGACCCCAGCATCCTTCCCAACCGGGAAAACAGGGCCGAATAAGTCTGGGTCCGTCCCTTGCCGAATCCGATCACACGTGCAATCCTTAAGCCGAATCAGCCAGCACACTTCATGAATATCTGTTCCCAGTGGGCCGCTTTCGCCCTCGCCGGAGTCGGGCTGGGCTGGAATGCGGTCGGGGCGCCGGCGCAACCAGTTCAATTGAAGGGCTCGGAGTTCCCGCTCACCATTCGCAGCGTTGGCGACCAGGTCCAATCGCGGCTTGCGGTCGATGCCTCTGGCGGACTGCTCGTCTGGCAGGACGCCGCCGCGGATGGCAAAGGCTTGGGAATTGCCGCGCTTCGCCTCACGTCGACCCTCTCCCCGGACGCCGGTGGGCCGTTTCAGGTCAACGAAGGCGCGGAAGGGGATCAGGAGAACGCCGCGGTGGCCCTCCTTTCCGGGAAGGGTGCTTTCTTCGCCTGGCAGGGTGGACAGCCCGGGTTTCCCCGAATCTTTGGACGGATACTTGGTTCCGACGGAACCTTTCTGACCGGGGATATCCCGATCAGCGGTGCGGACGGCGAGCATCAGATCGACCCCGCCATCGCACGGTTGAGCAATGGCCAGTTGATCGTCACGTGGGCAAGCTATCGCCAGGTTGGGGAAAACTACGACGTGTTCGCACGCCAATACTCTGCTGCCGGTGCACCCCTCGGTCCTGAGTTTCGGGTCAATCAGACCGTCGGGATGGGACGTCGCAGCCCAACGGTGGCGGCGCTGACCGATGGGGGATTCCTCATCGCCTGGGTCGCGGAGCGACAACTCGGAATGCGCGATAACCGCGACAATCTGGGCCGAACCATCCCTGGAACGGGAGCGCCTACTTTCGAGGTCTCGTTGTACGGCAGGGCTTACGATGGCGCCGGTGTGGCGCTTACTGATGAGAAGGCCCTCTCGGGTGCCGATGGTATTGCCGCGCATCCGTCCCTCGCGCCGTTACCCAACGGCAGCCTCCTTCTGGCGTGGTCCCGTCGCGATCCACTTTCCAGGTCCAATAGCCTTGATGTCGCCACCCGCGTGCTGTCACCGGATGCTTCCATTTCCGGATCGCCGGAGATTCTCAACACCCATCGATACGGGGATCAGTACCTGCCCCGCCTTGCGGCCGGTGGACGGGGAGTATTCGCCGTCTGGAGCAGCATGGGTCAGGACGGGTCGTGGGAAGGCGTGTACGGGCGCTGGATGGATGCTTTCGGAAAGTCGAGCGGCGACGAGATTCGGATCAACACCACCACAGCCGGAGGCCAGATCCACCCATCGGTGGCAAGTGACGCAAGCGGTCAGATTCTGACGGCATGGTCGATCAACCTTCCGCGAACCGGAATGGAGATCTTTGGTCAATTGCTTGCGACGGGTGGCGAACTTCCAGCAACGGGCGCCCCCTTCGTGATTCCTCTCAGTTCGTCCGCGGTCATGGCCTCCTGGCCTTCCGTCAGCAGTCTTGACGTTTCGTCCTATCGCGTGTACGCGGCAGGGGGTGAGCAGCTTGCGGAATTGACCGAAAACCATTGGACCCGTGAAGGTTTGCCCCCGGGATCGGCGGTGGCTCTGCAGATCGCGTACGTCTTGGCTACCGGGGAGGTCTCTCCCCGATCACCGGTCGGTTCAGGGGTGACTTGGGGAACAGATAAGAATTTCGACGGCCTTCCGGACGACTGGCAAACGACATGGTGGCCCGGCATCGCCAAGTTCCCGAGTGGGGCGGAAGACTCGGACAGTGACGGTGTGACGAATCTGGATGAGTGGCTCGCGGGCACGAACCCTGTTGATGCGGGCAGCCGGCTCAAGGTGTCCGGAATCCTGACCTCTCTTGGACTGCGCCTGGAGTGGGCGGCCGTTCCAGGCCTTCTCTATCAGCTCCAATCGTCCTCCGACGGGCGGTCATGGCAAAATAGTGGTGGACCCCGGTTCGCGGCCGGCAACAAGGATGCCGTCAACGTGCCTGCAACGGGTGAAGCCTCCCTCTTCCGCGTCCTGCGCATCCGGTAGACCGAATGAATATGCGATGTTTCCTGTCAATTCTGCTGCTGCTCGGTGTCATGGTCGGCCAACGGCAAGCCTGCGGCTTCAGTCTCGCGGGTTCTCCACCGGCTTGGTACACGGACCAGACCGGCCGATCGTTGATCGCTGACGTCTACGGGCCCATGAACCTCGGTGAGGAGTATCGATGGGCCGTACCGCAGATCGTGTACGCATTCGATGAGTCCTTCCTCAACTACTTTGGTCAGCGAGGCGTCGACGAGATCGAGAAGGCCATCAAGATCCTGAATGACCTTCCCCCCATGTCGGATGTGGATCTGAATGCCTATCCGACCTTCTCCATGCGGGTGAACCACCGGGCGCGCGACCTGTCTCTTTTCGATATCAAGTCCTTTACGCTCCAGATCCTTCTAGAACAGATGGGCTTGGCGACGTCGACCCGCTTCACCCATACGCTCCGCATTCGGGACACGCCCCCGAACGCGACCAATTACCTGGTCGTCATGCGCAACTTTGACCCGGTCACTTGGGAGCCGACCGCCTATGTGAATGGTCAGTTGTGGACTTACGTTTCAATCTACGACAACCAGGATGACCCGGACACCAAGGCGTCGACGATCCCTGAGCCTGTGGACCCGCTTGTTCTGGCGGAACCGGCGGCCGCGACCGTCCCGAATTTCGCGCCTACATTGTTCGGGTTTGGCAGTTATTTCACCGGTCTGACGCGCGACGACGTGGGTGGCCTGCGGTACATCTATCGTCCGGAGAACAGGAATGTGGAAGTTCTGCCTACGGATGCGACCGGGGGTACGGGTGTCTTCATTGGGGGTGGCGGCAGCGGTAGTTGGACACCCATTCCATCGCCTTCGACGAATGCCCCCACCGATCCCAACGTGCCCGGAGGAGGTCCCGTTTTCTATGCACAAGGAATCCGGGGTGGAGTGAACCGGGTTCAGTGGGTCCGTGCGGGCCCGGGTGTGGTGTACCAACCGCTGGGTTACCAGGTGACGAACCGCTTTAGTGAACAGGTGACGGTGGTGATCACCAATGGCGTTCAACGCTCCATTTCTCAAAGTGTGGTTCGAGTCCTTACGGCGCCGGATATCCTGTTTGTCGCCTCAGACCTCGCGGGGCCGACGACGCCGGGCGGGATGAGGAGGACGGACAATTCCACGAGCAACGACGCAATCAATGGCGCTCTGGCGCTCGACGGTCCCGGAACCATCGACGGGCCGGGGACGATCGAATTCACCAAGGTCGGTCTGTCGTACTTCAACTCACAGCCGAGCCTGCTTTCCCAACCGGCCTCCACCGATCCCTTCACCAGGTTATTAGTTTGGGGTGCGTTTGATGGAACAACCAATGATCCCGTGATTTTCCCGTCCGGAAAGTCCATCCGCGACGTCGAGGAGGCAGTCTTCGGTGGGCGCTAACGAAATCCCCAAAGGACGACCCTCTGTGAGCTGTTTTCCCATGCGAATCAAAACCGCCGTCGGTGGCCTGTTAATCGCCCTGGCCCTCCCCACCATGGCGGCCCCGAATGATCTCTTTGAGAACAACGGGACGGTCAATACGCCCGTGATCGATGCGGTGACGTTCCTCAATCGGGGACTCTTCAATGTCGGCGCGGCGGATGTCCCGTACGACACCCAGAACACCCGCTTCTATACCAACTTTCCGGGTGCCATCATTCAGGGAGTCGGGGGAATGCGATTCAGTCGGGTGGGGGAGGATGGTTTCCGGCATCCGGCGGACTCCTTTTACAATGCTGGAACCATTGCTTTGGATGCGACCGGTAATTCCTGGGTATTGATCGATGCGACCAACGTGGTCAATCGCGGCGGCATTTCTGTGGGCGAAAGCGGGTTGATGAGCATCCGCGGCGACAATGTACAGCTCTCCCGAAGCGGGCTTCGTGCGGGCCAGGATCCGACCGCCCCCATCAATGAAGGGCGTGAATTTCCGCCGGAATACACCAACGACAGCGGGGTTCAGGACGTTTACGCCGGCGTTGGAGTCAACAATGTCCTCGATCCGGCCGGGCCCGGACCGTTCAATCTGAACCTATTGACGGGCACGCCGGCTTTTTCCGGGGGCCATCAAGTCCTTCAGAACGGGTTCACCAACCAAGTCAATGTCGCGGCGCCCAACGCCTTTGCGATCACCAATGCGCTGGGGCCCACGAACTGGCTTGTTCAGGTCGTCTTCATGAACACGAACAGCGCCGATCCATTCTTCAAGACGGACGTTCGGTTCGGTCCTCCCCGGAATCCGTCGGTCGATGGCGCCCAGATGGCCATGGTTCAGTTCACGTTCGAGGACGTCGATACCATCACGGGCGAGCCCTACACGAACTTCGTGTATGTCCTGGATAATCTGGGCGCCATGACGAACGCGATTTTCTTCACCAACGCCTTTTCCCCGACCGACCTCCGCCCTTCGTCAACCTTGATCACCCGGGTGACTCCGCCGGAGTGGGACGCCGGAACCGGAACGAATGTGATCTTTGCGCCGACCCTTTTTGTTAGCCCCGACTACGTCACGGATCAGGTGACGAACGTCTACGCGGCCTACTCGGCCAACATCGGTCCGGCCACGCGGGCGCCGATCTTTGGCGGGGGGGGCCAGGTGACGGGGGGCGCCGCGTCGTTTCTGAATCACCCCACCAACCAGCCGGGCCGAATCGAGATCGAGGCGGATTCGTTGGACCTGAACCTCACCCGGATCAAATCGGAGGGACTGCTCAGCATCAAAACGGACAATTTGTCGCCAAAGGGGCCGTACAAGGTGGATTCCACGGTGGTTAGCTATGACGTCGGAAGCACGGCCGGGCCGTTGGTGGTTTCCAATCTGGTCGAAACCACGGTGCGTCGATTTACCGGGAACGTTCGATGCTGGAGCGGCGCGTGGACGAACCAGACATTCTCCGTGGGGCCTGATCCGGCTGATCCAACGCTTCAGGTCACCAACACCATCGACATCCGGTTCCACGCCTTGATCGTGGGTCACAATTTCCAGACGACCGTTCCTGTGGAGACTCTCAATTTCTCCGGGCGTGGAGTCGAGATCGTCATCATGGATGATCTGACGGTCACTGAGGGTTTGGTTTTGGATACCCCGATCCTGGATGTCCGCGCACCCATCGACGCAGGTTCCATTCCGTGGAACCTGGATTCCCTCCCCTCGCTTCGTCGGTTGACGAATTCCGGAGCGATGTTCACCACCGACGAGTTTCGCCTTGGAACCCAGACCGTCCCTTTGGACTTGGTGGTGAATCGCGGCACCATGGCGGGCACCTTCATCTCGGTTCATTCGACGGAGTTTGAGAACTCTGGCGATTTGGGATCAATTTCGGGTGACATCGAAATCGACGTCGACGCATTGAAGCTTGAGGGGGGGTCCTTGATCTCGAGCGCAAATCTCCGCATCACGACCCCGGATGCGAAGATGACGGGCGCGACTCTGGCCTCAGGGACGTCCAGTTTTGGCGCTCTGATATTGGATGTTCGCGATCGCCTTACGGATGGTGGCATCGACGCCTCGAACACGTGGTCCGTTACGGATGGGATCCAGTTGGTGAGGAAGCCCGCGGAGAGTGATCTGACAGGGACCGAAGTGTATTCCTTCCTGAATCGCTTCCGGGAGGGCGTTCACGTCTGGTCGGCCGAGGACCGTGGAGCCACGGCGGCCGGGTTCGTGAACAATGCTGCGCTGGGCAAACTCACCCTCGACGGAACGTTATTCACGCTCTTTACGTTCATCGGACCCGATTCGACCACACCGTACGCTCTGTACACCGACTTTCTCGAACTGACGAATGCGGCCGTCGATGTGGAGCTTTCCCTCAATGTCGCGACGAACCTTACGATCTACTTTGCGGACTCCAACGTTCCCGCCGACCAATTGGATGGCGCCCTGGGGGGTCGGTTGCGTTGGGTGAACGATGTCGCCGGCGCCCGAAGTGGCGTTCCCGTAACCCTCTCAACGGGCCAATCCATCCGGGTGAATCGGAGCCTGTTGACGTCACTGACTGTCGACTCCGATTTGGATGGCATTCCGAACGCCTCGGATCCAGCGCCTTTCGAAGCAGCGGCGCTGAGGGTGAAGGTGGGGATTTTGGGAAGTGATCCGAGCCAGGTTGAGATTTCCTGGGGTGCAACATCGGGGGCGCTCTACCGGGTCGAATACTCGGCTAGACCGCAAGGTGCGGAGTGGAATGTCCTCGCGACGCGCGAACATACCGACGCCGCGCCCGGCGTGGTCAAGGTGAGCGATTCCCTGAACCCGTCCGGCGAGCAACGGTTTTACCGGGTGGTTCAAGTCCGCTGATTCGGCTCGGGTCACGCCTCGAGAGGATTTTATTCCCTCCCCGGTAGCGGCGACGCCACCGGGCTTTTCGTTTCAAGCAGAGATATGCGCATGAAACTCCTTTTTGTTCACGCCCATTTTGATGACTTCGAATTCACGGGAGCCGGGACGTTCGAGTTATGGCGACGGATGGCGGGGCCGGCGATAGAGCGGCGCGTGGTGGTTTGCACGGATGGAGGAGCTGGACATCACAGGATGAGTCGCGAAGAGACCACGCGTCGGCGCATTCAGGAGCAGGAGGCCGCGGCGCAATTGGGGGGATTCGAGTTTCGCCTTCTGAAGGATTCTGGGGGGCAACCGTTCCGCGAAGCGCGGCTGCACGTTTCGGACGCCCTTCTTCCCGCCCTCTGGCACGAAATTCGGGCCTTTGAGCCGGACTACCTTTTCTGTCCTCCTGTACCCGAGAGTCCGCTCGCGGGTGTTCATGTGGATCATCTGGACGTCGCGATGGCGGTGAGGTCGGTCGCGTATCTGATCAACGTGCCCCATGCGTTCACGCCGGAGTATCCGGATGGGGGAGCCGAGGCGGTGAGCGTTCGCACGCCCGTCATTCTGAACACCTACGACGGCTACATGGCGGGTGGGCACGGGCATGATCTCGCCGTGGAGGTGACCGAGGTGGCGGATTTTGTCGCAGACCTTGCCTGGTGCCACAGCTCGCAATTGAAGGAATGGCTGCCATGGGTGGACCGTCACAATCTTTCGGCGCCCCCGGATTTGGGAGCGTGGCGGCCGCAGTTCCGGGAGGTCCTGGCACGGCGCAAGGCGGTCCTCGGGATCACGATGCCTGGGTTGTACGAGGTCTTTTCGGTGACGGCTTGGGGAGTGGTTCCGACGTTGGAGCAATTGGAACGTGATTTTCCGGGGCTGTCGCGAGCCGCATCCCATCTTGAGCGATTGGGGAAGCGATTGGCGATATGGCGATCGGCCGGGGGGGAGTGAAAGGAGTGGTTGCTTCGCCGTGCCGCAGAAAACGGATTGAGATGGGAACGGGAGTGGCGAAAGTAGTGCACATGCAATCACCGACGCTCGGCGGCTTCTGCCAGTTGGTTCAGAGCGAGGTCCTGGCCAGCGTGGCTCAGAACCAGGGGCTCGCCCC
>JBBQIU010000048.1:0-9796 GCA_038325245.1 Verrucomicrobiota bacterium | reverse complement strand
TGCCATGAAGCTCTTCGATGCCGCGGTGGCCTGGGCATCAGGCATTGAACCGTTGCCACCCAAGACCAGCGCGCGCATTGCCTGGATCAGCTTCCATCCGGCGGACGGAACTCCGTCGACCGCCGCCGCGGGAGCGGGCTTCACCCGGGCCGTCGACGTCGCCTACACGGACCAGCTTCGTGCCGACGGTCACGACGTGACGCGGATTCTGACGTCTGGCACACCGGACGCCGCCCTGCTCAACGCCTTCGATCTGGTCATCATCAGCCGGTCGGTGCCCAGCGGGGATTACCAGAATCCTCCCGAAACCGCGGCCTGGAACGGCATCACCGCGCCGACGCTGATTCTGGGCGGTTACGTTCTTCGGAACAGCCGTCTGGGATTCACGACGGGCGGAACCATGGTGGACACCATCGGTCCGGTGAAGCTGACGGTGAACAACCCAACCCATCCGGTGTTCGCCGGGATCCCCCTGGATGCGGCCATGACGATGCTCAACCCGTACGCGGACAGGGTGAGCCACAACGGAACGGTTCAGCAGGGCATCTCGGTGAACACCGATCCCCTCGCGGGCGACGGCACGGTGCTGGCCACCAGTGGAACGGCAGAAGATCCGACCGTCGGTGGCACGGTCATCGCCGAATGGGCGGCGGGAGCCACGCTGGCGAACCCTGCGGGCGACACTCTGGGGGGCCGTCGGCTTGTTTTGCTCACGGGAAGCCGGGAAATGGGCATCACGGCCGAGGCGGCGGGGATCTATGATCTCTCCGAAGACGGCGCCAAGCTCTTCAGGAATGCCGTCCATTACATGGCCGGCACCGTGCCGGGAATGGCCCGGCCCGCGCTATCCTTTGCGCGTACTGCGACGGGGCTGTCGATCACGTTCACCGGCACCCTGCAATCGGCGGATGTCGTCACCGGCGCCTGGGTCGACGTCCCGGGAGGGACCAGTCCGTTCGCGGCCGTCTCGGATCAGTCCGGGCGATTCTATCGCGCGAGGCAGTGAGCATTGGCGGCCCCTGGCCCGAAGGTTTGGTCGGGGATTGGGGCTGCCTGCTCCTTCGAGGCGCGAATGAAAACGAATGGGGCGCGGATTCCGGGGGGCGTTGCCCACGTCTGGGTTTGGACGAGGCCTTTGGCTCCTGGAGTTCGCCATGGTTGCGAAGAACGGGCCACCCTGGGTACGAACGGCATCCGGAAGGGCTACCCGATGCAGATAGGTCGAAAGTCTGGGATTGAAGGGACGCAACCCCGTCGGGGTTGTGGGTGATTCGGCGATCCCACCCAGGGTAGCTCGTTCCTGGCAACCCTGGGCTTGGGACGCAATCCCTTCGGGATTGGGAAATGTGCCCTCCGCGCACGTTGTGTAGAACGATCAGGGCAGCGCCCTGGGACAAAGGCCTTGAGCCTCACACGAGGTGCTGCTGGAAGAGCAGAGCGCAGCCGAGGAACGCAAAGAAGCCCACGATATCCGTCACGGTCGTCAGGACAATGGTCGATGACTGAGCGGGGTCCAAGCCGACGGATTTCATGAGGATGGGAATGGCGGCGCCGGAGAGTCCGGCCACAAACAGGTTCGCAATCATCGCCATGCCGATCACCAGTCCCAGCCAGGGATTCCCATTCCAGAGCCACGCGACGAGTCCCGTCACAATCCCGGTCACGGCGCCGGAGACGATCCCCATCAGGGATTCCTTGAGGATGACCCCCCGGACTTTTCCACGAGGGATCTCCCGCATCACAAGGCCACGCATGACGATCGCCAGCGACTGCGCTCCGGCATTGCCGCCCTGGCCGGCGACGACCGGCAGGAATACAGCCAGAACGGTGATCCGGGCGATGAGGTCCTCGAACAGAGCCACCACGCCGGCGGCCAGGAAGGCGGTGGCCAGATTGACGTGGAGCCATGGAAGCCGTTTCCGGAGAGAATACCCGATCGTCGAAGAGACGCGTTCGTCCCCGCCCGCGCCCACCATCCGCTGAAGATCCTCGGTGTATTCGTCCTGGACCTGCTGAAGGAGGTGTTCGGCCTGAATGATGCCGAGCAGGTGTCCTTCGGTATCAACGACCGGAACGGCGAAATACCGGCGTTTGGAGATTTCCGAGGCCGCTTCCTCGCGATCGGTGAAGCAATGGAGCGTGAAAACGTCGGTGCGCATGATCCGACTCAGTTCCTGATCCGGGTCCGCCAGGAGGAGATCCCGCATGTTCATGACCCCCTGCAGACGGCCCTCGCCATCCAGAACATAGGCATACGAAGTCGGAGAACGGCGGAGAGCCAGTTGGCGAATTCGATCAATTGCTTCGCGGACGCTGACCTCGGTTCGAAAGGCCAGAAAGCTGCGAACCATCAACCGCCCAACGCTCCCTTCGGGGAACGACAGATAGTCCTGGATCTCGCGCCGCAGGCGTTTCGGCAGGTTCTCGAGGAGTTGCTCGCGACCTTCCGGCGGGAGGTGGACGAAAATGTTCGCGGCATGGTGCGGTTCCAGGGCGAGGGTGATCTCACGAAAGAGATCGGAATCCGCCGCCTTGAGCACCTCGGCGGCGTAGGGAACTTGCAATTGGCGCACCACCCGGGCCGCCAGCGCTGAGGGAAGGGCCCGAAGCACCCGAACGACCTCCGCTTCGGGCAGGTTCTCCAGGGCTTGCGCCGCTCCTGCGGGATCCTTCTGCACGTAGCGTTGGGCGAGCGGCAGGAGGGGGGATGAATCTTCCATGGTGGGAATCGACGCGCGCCCTTGCTGGCATCCGGCTTTTCAGGTTGGCATTCGAAAGGGCAGCCCGAGGAAAACGAACCGTCGCGCCCACTTCTGCCTCATGACCGCGCGCGATTCAATCCATGGATTCATTGTTGTCTGCGCATACATACTTTCCCATTCCGCGGGCTGGGAAGGTGCTCGAGTCCCGCGAGGGCCAGCTTCTTGAGGGTCGTACGCCGCTGAGCCGGAACGATTCAGTCCTGACGCACGCGAAGACCCGAAGACGCGAAGAAGGAGAAGCCTGAACCATGATTCTGAGTGGAGTGGAAACGAGCACCGAACGGTGAGGTCGCTCGCGATATCCTAATCCCAAAGTTTCACCCCGAATTCCTTCGCGTTCTTGGCGTCTTCGCGCAAGGCCCCTTGATCGCAACGGAATCGTTCCGGCTGAGCGACGTGGAGATTGGCCATTTTTCTGGTCTGGAATCCCAACGGGATTCCGTCCCGAAGCCCAGGGTTGGACCGCGAAGCGGGCCTACTCTGGGTAAACGACGTTCAATGCATCAACCCCAACGGGGTTGTGCCACCTCGACGCAACCCCGTTGGGGTTGTGGGTGATTCGGCGATCCCACCCAGGGTAGCTCGTTCCTCGCAACCCTGGGCTTTGGGACGCATTCCCTTCGGGATTGGGAAATACCCTCCGAACACGTTGTGTTGAACGATTGTCGTCCTTGCGTTTGGGAAGTCAGCGAAATGGGTTGATCGCGCGAACACCGCCATAGTCCTGACCGTGACTGAAGTCCTCGCTGATCAATTCCGAGGCTCCCGACGCACGGGCGGCCGCGAGGACGAGCGCATCCCAAAGGGAGAGTTGCCAACGTGCCTGCTCATTGAGCGCCGCATCGAGGAGTTCGACGGAATTGTCGACGACGGGCCAGGGTGCAAAATCGCGAACGATCTGAGAGGCCTCGTGGCGAGGGACCCGGCGCCGTTCAAGATTCACATGAAGTTCTTGAAGAACCTGGACGCTCACGGCGATGTCTCCGAGGGAACTCCAACCCCGCTCGACCCAGCCCAGGGCGATGGGTCTCTTGTCCGCGGCGTCCTGATCGTAAGCGTAGAGCAAAATGTTTGTGTCCAGGAACTTACTGGCGTTCATGGGCTTGGTTGCGCGTCAGGGGCGTTCCGCAGAGGCGGAGTCCGGTTTGAAGTCGGGTGAGAGCCGCCTGCCGGTTCGGGGACTCGGCGACCGGGTTGAGGACGTGTTCGAGACCTGCGAGGACCAGCTCCTTGAGGGTTGTACGCCGCTGAGCGGCGGCGACCTTGGCTCGATGCAGAATTTCATCCGGCAGATCGATCGTCGTCTTCATGGGATGGCCATAGATACAGGTGTACGGCCAGAGATCAAGCTTGCTCACGGCGTCCGTGCACTAGATTACCTGTCCCTTTGTGAGGGCCTTACCCTGCAGGGGTTACGGTGACGGCTTCGGGACCGCCTTGTCCTGATAGACGCGGACGTAGTCGACCTCGAGGCGCTGGGGGAACGCGTCGGCGTCGACGCCTTTCTGTCCGCCCCAGGCGCCGCCGATGGCGAGGTTCAGAATGAGGTAATGGTCGCGGTCGAAGGGCCACGCGGCCGGGCCGGTGCTGTCATTGGCGTAGGTGAAGTATCGGATGTCGTCGACATAGAAGTGGAGGTGGGTGGAACTCCATTCGATGGCGTAAACATGAAACGTCTCCGAGGCGTCGGGGATGCGGGTTGAACTCCCTTTGCCGGTTTTCTGAACGTGGTTGTAGGCCTTCGTGTGAATGTTCGCGTGGATGACCCCGGGGTCGAATCCGACGAATTCCATGATGTCGATCTCGCCGCAGGCGGGCCATCCGACCTCGGTGATGTTGGTGCCGAGCATCCAGATTGCCGGCCAGGTTCCCCGGGCTTTCGGAAGTTTTGCGCGGACTTCGATCCGGCCGAAGGTCCAGGCGGCTTTGCCGAGGGTGATGAGGCTGGCCGAGGTGTAATCGGCGAACGCGGCGTTGGATCGCCGCGGGTTGGTTATTCCGGGTTGGTCGGGGCGATGGCTGGGGTTGGCCCAGCGTTCGCGGCGGGCCTCGAGGATCAGGTGGCCGTTCTCGATACGGCCGTTCTCAGAGCGTCCTTCCGTGTAGAACTGGAGTTCGGCGTTTCGGACGAAACCCTTCTCATAGGACCAGCGAGTCGGGTCGGGGAGACCGGGTGTGGCGAATTCATCGGACCACACAAGTTTCCAAGCGTCACGAACCGGTCTGGGCTGGGCCCCGATATCGGCGGCACGAGCGGCCATGTGGCCGATAACGAGCCATGGAAGGATCTGGACCAGAAACAGAATCAACGCGCGATTCATCGGCAAATCATGCCGAGCCCCCCGTTGAAAACACGCGTTCGGTGGCGGAAGTGCGATCAACGTCGGATGCCTTCCAGGAATTTCTTGTCCGATTCGGCGAGGCTTTCGGCGAGTTTGTCGGGCTCGGCCTGGCCGTTCCACCAGTGGAGGATCTCGGGACTGAAGGGGGGTTCGCCGTTCTGTTCCGTCCACCACTTGCCCCACGCCTGCCAGTCGGAGCCAAAGTTCTGCCGGGTGATTCGCATGAGCGAAATCTGGGCCCACCAGCGTGTGTTGGAGTTCCCGTGATAGACGAGGTGGATCAATTCCGGGACGGAGGTGCGGTCGTCGAGCAGGCCGAGGGCGCGGATGGCCATCCAGCGGTCGCGATTGTCTTTCTCGCGCCGTTCGAGCCCGATGACGCGAAGAGCCGGGAGCGCACGGGTTGAGCGCATCGAGGCGAGGGTGTTGATGGCCTGGTAGTATTCGCGCGAGACCGGCCCCTTTAACGCGTCGAGCATCCGGGTCTCCAGATCCGTCCGTTCCTTTTCCGACCAGCCGTCGAAGGTGCGTCCGTCGAAGAATCCGCGGAACTGGCGATCCGTCCACTCGAGCACGGAGCGTTGGTCGAGGTTCAGGAGCGAGAGGGATTCGGCGACGTCGCTGGCCGCGGGCGCGGAGGCCACGTCGGGGACTGGGGAGGAAGGCGTGGAGGGCGTGGAGGGCGTGGGTGAGGCGCCGGAGGCGGTATGGAACGTGAGAAGGTAAGGGACCGCGGGGATGTGGTGGACATCCTTGAAGTTCTTGAACTTTTCGGAGTTCAACCAAAGGGCATAGAACTTGCCTGGCTTGAGTTTCACCGGCAGCACGCAGGTCCGGCCGTCCGCGAGGTAGCGCGGGGTGCCGTTGAGTTCGGGGAAGTTCTCCTCGCCCCAGGTGGACCAGGACCAACTGCCGTCCTGCATGGGTTTGCTGAAGGAGACGGTGATCTCGGCGAGATGAGAAGGGACGTTGGTCGAACCGGCCGTGGGATCGGTCCGGATGACGACGGGAGGTGCGCCCTCGAGGGACGGCTGGGCGGCGGCCATCGCCTCGTGGAAGGCGAGGAGAGCGACGACGACGGGCAGGGTGCGACGAATGTTCATGGGATCCGGAGGGTTGTGGTTTGAGGGGGGGGCGCGTGATTTGGAACCGGCTTAGGGGGCCGGCTCCTCACGCGTCCTGAAGATCAGCAGATAAGGAACCGCCGGACGGCCGTCGGAATCCTTGAAATTCTGGAATTTCGAGGAGTTGAGCCAGATCGCGTAGGTCCGGCCTTTCTCGAGGCGGACAGGCAGAACACACGTTCGAGCGTCGGGGAGATAGTGCGGGTCGTCGGTGGACTCCGGGTAGGATTCCGGGGTCCACGTCGTCCAGGACCAGCTCTTGTCGGTCATGGGTTTGCTGAAAGTGACCCGGATATCCGGAAGGCTGGAATCGACGTCGGCAGCGCCGGAGACCGGGACCGTGGCCACCACGACGGGCGGTACGCTGGACGCCAGGGCGAGGATCGTTTCGGACGGTGCCGTCACGGCCTTCCGTTGGGCATTCTGAGCCGCGACCTTGGCTTCCTCCGCGCGGTCCCTCGAATGGCGGATGGCTTCGAGGGCGTGGGCTTGCCGGGTGAGGCCGGCTGGGGATCGGTCCATCCACGTCCGGACGCTCAAGACGGTGAGCACGGGAATCCCGACGACGCCGATCCAGGGGAGGGCACGAGAAAGGGGGCTCTGTCGATGGGCCGGAATCGGGGAAGCGGAAAGCTGATCGCGAAACGCCGTCTGGGTGATGCGCCGGCCGAGCACCGAGAGCGCCCACAAGCCAAGGGGGAAGCCGAGGACATTGCCCAGCGGCGTCACCATTGCGAAGGCACTTGAGACGAGGGCGAGGCGATAAGATTCGAAGCGTCGCATGCGCCGGGCCCCGAGGGCGGTGACGCCGCTTCCGACCAGCACAAGCAAGAGGGCGGCTTGTATTCCCGACCGAAGTCCGGACGGGTCCGGGTTTTGCAGGAACGCGGCCAGCTCCGGGAGCGGGCCATCCGTGTCGACGCCGTTCCGGTCCAGGAGAACCAGAACGACCGCCGCGGTGATCAGGAGAAAGGTTGCGAGGAGATTGGCGACGGCCACGAGCAGGAGAACTGTTCCCGCCGCACGAACCTGGCGGCGATTCGATGTGAGGGCGGCCGATTGGAGAAGCGTTTCCGGGACGGGCTGGGGGGACATGCCGGGGGCGGGGATGGGGCCGGGCGTTTCGGGCCGGGGGCGAGGCGTCGACGCGATGGCTTCGAGTTCCGTCTTCACGTCACCCGCCTGTTGAAAGCGCCGATCCGGCTCCTTTTCGAGCGATCGCAGAACCACGGCGTCGAGGCGCTGGTCGATCGGGACCCTTCGGGAAGGGGGCGCAAACTTCCCGAGGGGCAGTTCGCCGGTGAGCAACTCGTAGAAGACGACGCCGAGCGAATAGATGTCGGCCCGGTGATCGACCGACATCGGATGCTCCACCTGTTCCGGGGCCATGTAATGGGGCGTGCCGACGATTCCACGGGCCTCGGTCAGGGGAGGGGAATCCGACGGGTCGGGAGGGCCGATGAGTTTGGCGATGCCGAAGTCGGCGATCTTCACGCGTCCGTGGCGGTCGATCAGGATGTTCTCGGGTTTGATGTCCCGATGAACGACGCCCTGGTCGTGGGCGAACTGGAGGGCCTCACAGATTCCGGGGATGATGGTCAGGGCGGTCGTGGGCGGCATTTTTCCCTCGAGAAGGAGGGTTCGGAGGCTGACGCCATCGACGTATTCCATGAGCAGGTAGAAGAGGCCATTGGCTTCGCCGAAGTCATGGACACCGACGATGGCGGGATGGGCGAGGCGGGCGAGGGCTTGGGCTTCGCGGGCGAACCGTTCTGCGAACTGGGGATCCCGCTCGCGCCCCGGGGCGAGGACCTTGAGGGCGACGAGTCGGTTCAGCCGGGGTTGGCGGGCTTTGTAGACAACGCCCATGCCGCCGCGACCGAGGCACTCGAGGATCTGAAGTTGGGGAAAGAATTTTGCGATCTCGGCGGGGGGGGTGGGCGGAAGGGGTGGATGGCGCACGGTTCCGGCGGGACCGGCGAATTCCCCAGCCGGGTCTTCCGTCGGGCGGGAGAGATTCAGGGCGAGCAGGCACCGCGGGCAAAGTCCCTCGGGGGCGTCAGCAGGCAGGGCTGTCCCGCATTGCGGGCAAGGGACGGCGGCGGTTCCTGCGTTCATCACCTGTTACATCAGGAATTCGGGGATGGCGTTACACGCGGGGTGGAGGGGCCGTGGGATTCTCACCCTCCCAGGGACGCCAGGAGGTGACGGATTTCGTCGTCGATTTCCTCCGGCCGCGAGACGGTTCTGGCGATTTCCTCCCGGAAGAGTTCCCGGAATCGGCGTCGAAGGCGGTGGACGGCGACCCTGGCGGCGCCCTCGCTCAGCCCCACCCTGGCGCCGGCCTCGGCGTAGTGGGACTCGGGCGCTGCCACGGTGAGGAACGCCTTGAGCCCGTCGAACTCGTCGCCCTTGCCGCGCACGGCAGCCTCGGACTTCAAACGGCGGACCACGCCTTCGAGAATGGTCAGGGCCCAGCGCCTCTCGAAAACCCGCTCGGCCGTGAGGCCTTCCTGGGGTTCCGCCTGATAGCGCGTCTCGGCGATCTCGGTGTCGATGGGCACGTGCACCGCGCCGCCTCCCCGTTTCCCGGCGTGTGCGCGTTCGTGCTGGTTGATGAGGAAGCGTTTGACGGCGACGAGAAGGAAGCTGCGGAACCGGCCCTTTTCCGGGGAGGCGGACCTCAGGGAATCGCGACGGAGCCAGGACGCGAAGAATTCCTGGGTCAGGTCTTCGGCGTCCGCGGACCCGAAACCCTGGCGGCGGATGAAGGCATACAGGGGGTACCAGTAGGCCTGGCAGAGATGGTCGAGGGCATCGAGGGCGCCGGGCGCCTCAGCGTCCTTGGCGGCGAGAATGACGGACCAGTGGGTGGTGGCGAACCAGCCTTCGCGTTGCATGGTCGTGGCTCCCGTTACTGTTTCGTGGCTGGAACGGTCAGGGGGCGCCGGTCAGGGCGGTCAGGAGGTCCGCCATCTGTTGGGCGGTGACGGTGGCTTCGAAGCCTTCGGGCATGAGCGAGCGGCCATCGGGTTTGAGGGAGGCCACCCTCGCGCGCGGGATTTGGTGCTGAATGCTGCCGGCCTGAATCAGGGTGACGCCATCCGGGGTGTCGGCGGTAACCAGACCGCTCAGCGACTCGCCATCGGTGGTTTCAAGCGTGGACGCGAGAAACGTGGGCTGCACCTCGCGATTGGGATCCAGAATGGCGACCAGCAGCTTCTCCTTGGGCTGGGACTGGACGCTCTCGAGGTCGGGGCCGAGGAGGTTTCCCTGACCTCCGAGTCGATGGCATGGGGCGCACTGGGCGATGTGAACCTCCTTGCCGCGCTGGACATTGCCGGGCAGGGACAGCGCGGGGAGGAGGGCGGCCACGGCGTCATGACGGGTAGCCGCAGGCGCGCCGAGCATTTCGATGGCGCGCTGACGAATTGATTCATCGCGGTGCCCTTGAAGGGCCGTGACCTGGGCGGCGGTCAGACTTTGCACACCGACGCGGCGGGCACCGATGGCGGCGAGGATCTTCCGCGCACCGGAGTGGCGTCGCAGCGCGGACGCGAGAAAGACG
>JBBQIU010000047.1:0-9845 GCA_038325245.1 Verrucomicrobiota bacterium | reverse complement strand
GCGTCGACACCGGCAAGCGTCAGAAAAAACGTGTGGGACGAGACCTCGAAGAACGTGGTCGCGGTGGGGGGCGAGGAGTCCGTGCCGCGGCGGAGCCAGATGCCGAGGGGCAGCGAGGCGGTGTTGGTGACGGCGACGGTGAGGACGAGGGGACCGCCGGGGAGAATGGTCTGGCTGGCCGGTTGCGTCACAATCGTGGGTGCCCCTGCCGGGGGCGGGGGTGTGCCGTCGGCACGGCCCGGGGTTCCGTCCAGGGCGCTGCCGGTTCGCCACTGGCTCCTGTTGTTCCAAGCATCGGGATCCGCCTTGTCGTCGGCTGTTACCAGGGAGAATCCCAATCCATCCGTTGCGGGGTACCAGTCATCGTCGAAGCTGAAATCGAGGATCTCTTCGTTGCTGGCATCCAGAACGCGGAGGCGTTCGCCGCTATTGTCGAGGCGCCCGTTGAACACGCCGACGACGGGGAGGTTGTCGCCGAACCGGTGGGCGAACGCAGTTGCATTTCCGACGACAAGGAGTCGCGCGCCCGGGGCGATATTCGTAATGGTGTTGCCGGTGAAGGTGAAGTCCACGCCATTGACAAGTCGGACGCCGGTAAGGTCCAGGGCGGTGCTTTCCGAGATGTTCCGGAATTCGAGATACTCGAACTCGTCGGCGGGAGTGGATTCCGCGGGCATGGGTCGGGGATGGTACATGATCTCCGTCACGCGCAGGAACTGTTGAGCGAGGCTCGGGGCTCCGGCAAACGGGTGGGTCGCGACGGTCTGGCCGAGGTGGTTGTTCAATGTGAGCGTTTCGCCGCGTGCGGAGAGTTGGCCCGAGTACGGACCAACGACGAACAGACCCTGGCCGCCGCGCGGGCCGGAGGTGCGGGCGCGGAATTGCCGGACATCGGGTGAGACGTGGAGGATGCGGTTGGAGGGCACGACGGTGCCCTGTTGGAACGTAAACTTGACGCCTCCCTCGAGCTTCCATCCGGAGATGTCCACCGCGTAGGGCAGGCTGTTGCTCAGCGCGACGTATTCCTGGGCCTGGATGCCGGAGACGGGGTTGAAGTCGACAACCACGATGGAAAGAGACGCGTCCTGGGGCTGGGCCAGCGGGATGCCGGCGTTGCTCGCGGAAGTGATTCCGATCGGCCGGCCCGTGTTGGTGATGGAGTGAGTGACGTACCAATGCCGTCGTCGGGGCACGATGAACTGGTTGATCAGGTCTCCGACGCCGGCGGTGAACGTTTTCCCTGGGGCCCACGGGGAGAATCCCCATTTGGCGCGATCCAGAGTGGCTTCCGGCGAGATGAGATTCGTCATTTGCCGCGCGTAATTTTCCAGGATCCGGGCGGCTGCGGGGGTCTCGGGCGGCTGGACCCATTGATCGAGGATGGAGCGTTGCCGGCGGAGAAGCATCTCGCGGGTCTCGGGCAGGCGCACGATGACGTCATAGAGGCGGTTGAAGTTGCCTTCGGTGCTGGAGCCGCCGTACAGGGGGTGACTCTTGGACGAGTCCACGGTGGCTTCGAGGGGGCTGCTGCCGCCATAGAGCTGGCCCCAGGAAGCGTTCATGTCGAATGGGATATTTCTCCAGAGACCGTCGCCGAATGTGTCGCGGTAGAGACTCATGTTGGCCCACACGTCGTCGTTCTCGGCGCACCAGCGTGTCCCCGCGAGATGGTTGATGACCTGGGGCACATCAAGGAGGTCGAAGACCGTGTTGCGCCTGACGGTGATGGAGGAGGATTCGTTGATCCCGTTGGCCAGCTGAAGGTAGTCCTTGCGGCTCGGGTCTCCTTCGGGCTCCAGCTTCTGGAAGATTCCGGTACTCGAGAAGTTCGGGGTCAGGTTGCCCACCGCCTTGTACAGGGCGCCCCGGGGATCGTAGCCCATGCGCTCGATCTGCTCCCGGCCGATGACGTCGCTGTGGAATGCCAGTTGGTAGAACTGCCCGTTCATATGGACACGGACCGGGTAGTTGTACGGCGCCGGGACCCCGATGTTCCCCAGAAGCCAGAAGCACAGATGCTGTCGCAGGTATGTCGGATCCAGGTATTCGGCCAGCAAGGACGAGCGCCTTGTCCTCACGCCGGAAGCCGCGTGCCGGAGTTCGTGTCCGCGGTTGAACTCGAGCCGGTGCGATTTCTTGTTCAGTCCAGCGGAGGTATTGCCCCTCAGCTCCATGTAGACGTTGTCGTAGAATTCGCCGTCGTAGAGGAACGAGAGGCGACCGCCGCTTTCCGAGTCAACGGCCGCAATCTGCCCGGGCGCGACGAAGAGATGGAAGACGGGCAGCTTTGTGGCGAGATTCGTAGGGTTGACGATCGTGCCGAGGTATTCCGCAGTGCTTCTCGGCTGCGTGAAGAGCGGCCAGCGGGACGGGTTGCCGCCAGTATCCGTGGCGGATACGTAGTATCGGATCATCTGGCCGTTGGTGGAGAGGTTCGCCGGGATCCGGGCACCGAAGATGCCATCCCCCGACAAGCCATCGCCATGGGCGCCGTCGTCGAGCATGGGCGTTGTCACCTCGGCGCCGAACATGATGCGGTACCGAAGGGAGACAGTGGCGACCGGCTGGAACGTCTCATGGATGTTGGCGGTCACGACGAGGTCCTCGTGATCCAGCGGCAGGTTGGGAAGGTGTCGAACGTCGGCCAGGATCGGTCCCGGAACGGTGGCCCCGCCGTCGTTGGCGGCTCCGGGCGTCGGGTGGGTGAAATAGGCGCCCGAAGCACCTCGTTCCAACAGGCCGCCATTCACGACCTGGATGACCCCGTGCGAGACGTCCGGGAGTTGGCGGGGAAAGGCCGGAGTGAACTCGCTGACAACCGTCACTCCGTCGGGTCTAACCAGAGCGAGATACTCCCCGTCGGCGCCGAGTTGGAAGCTGGTATGAAGAGGGGCGCCGGCGATTCGGCGATCATTGCCGGAGGCGAACACCACAAGGAAACCGCCTGAGGAAACGTTCGTGGTCGGAAATCGCCATTTCGTCAGATTGCCACGCGAGTCGGAGAGAAACCACCCGTCCAGATCCAGCGCCGTTCCGGACGGATTGAAGATTTCGATCCAGTCCGGGTATTCGCCGGTTTCATCCGTCCACGTCCGCGTATTGGAGGCCATGAATTCGCTGATGTAGGGCGGTTGCTCCGGCGCGTTCGGATCGAGACGATAGGTCCACGTTCCGCCCCCGAACGTGTTGGGGGTGGTTGCCTGATCCTGGATCCCATGACCGGTATCCCATGCCACGGTCACGATGCCGATGGCGGGCTCAGCGAAGGTGAAGACGTACTCGGTGGCGGTCGTCGGGATGAGGCCGGAAGCGGGCGCGCCATTGACGAGCAGGTCGGTGGCGTCGACACCCGAGACGGGTTCGCTGAAGCGGACCGTGAGAGTGCTCAAGGCGCGGACCGTGGCTCCGCCGCCCGGAGAAAGCCCGACCACGGCAGGCGGCGTCCGGTCGACCAGGACGATGGAATCGAGGGAACACTCGAATCCGAGGTCACTGCTCGCGATGTTACTCTGGAAGACCTGGACGGCGAGGAGGTTGGTGCCGGCGCGGAGGTAGGACGAGGGTGAAGGGAGGGCGAACGTGGAGAAGGAAACGGGCTCTGGCGCGTTGTTGGCGAGTGTGGCGATGGTGACCGGGCTTCCCGGGGCTCCGGGCATTCCCACGCGAAGGACCTCCGTGCCATTGATCCAAGCCACGAAGCCGTCGTCCACGAGCGCCCCCATTCTGAGTCCGCTGACGTCGGCGAGGTTGGTCACGTTGAAGGGGATTCGGAGAAAGAGACACGAGTACGTGTTCTGCATGCCCGTGATACGCGTGCCATCGGGAAGAGCGTCGCCGTACCAGAACGGGGCGGAGGCGGGGGTGAACTGTGCATCGGCGAACTCAAGGCCGCGCCAGGCCGGGATGGGTGTGGAGGCCTCGTTGGTTCCCGGGCGCCATCTCCAGAGGGAGCCCGGAGGAACCAGGGAGGCGCCGATGGATGGGAGGGAAAACAGCAGGGCAGCGATCACCGGCAATACCAACCAACAACTTGAACTCATGATGTATGGGAATACGATCTGACTGCCTCTACCTGGGGAGTTTGATCAACTCTTCCTGTTCGAGGAGGAACTTGCGGCGCTTGACGAGGTGTTCCTTGAGGGAGGCCACGTTTCGATCAAGGCGGGCGGTTGCCTCGGACGGGTCCTCACCGATGACCTTCGCGCGGATCCCTATTTCGGGTCTGAGGCGGTCCGCCAACGCGTCGATGACCGGGAAGAAATCCTTTTCCGTGTAGATATCGTCCACGACCTGGCGGATGCGTTGAAGGTAGCGTTTTCGGAACTCGGGGTTCGCGAGGAGGGGTTTCGAGAAAAAGCCACCCGGGCGCCACCAGTGATCGGGCCGGAACTGAGGTTCGCCGCCGCCGGGCGGGCGGTCTCCCTCCATGCCGAACGACAGCGGCATGTCAAAGAACACCTGATCGCCCGAGGTATCATGGAAGCCCCAGGTCTTGTCCTGGTCCCATGGAAACATCTCCCACCGGCCGTCAGGATTGGGGGCGCGATAGGTGAAGTAGTTGTTGAAGAAACCATCCCAGTGCGACAGCACCGAGTTGACGGCGAAGTAGTTGATGACCTGCGGGACATTGAAGTTTTTTTGGATGACGTCCCATTGCGCGTCACCCTTCGTGGAATCGAGAGAGGTGATGAGTTGCTGGAGAGCGGAGTGGTCCCGGTCCGGGTTATTTTGTTTCTCGTGCTGTCCTTCGATGCCGCTGCCGTACCAGAGGATCTTGTAAAGATCGCCGTCGGGATCGAGGCGGTTGCGCCGGAGAAAGGCGTTGTTCATCTGCTCAACCACGAGGTGGTATCCGAGCGTGTGGCCGTTCATGGACAGCCGAACGAAGTCGGTCTTGCACGCGGCATTTCCCGCGCGGCGGTAGAGTTCGAAGGCCAGGGGCTCCGCGAGGAGAAAGCGGTCGTTGTACTCGAAGAGCAGGGCGGCGCTGGTCATTCCGTTCCATGGGTGGTCCTTGTGGAATCGGACCCTGTAGCCGGCGCTCCGTTCGGTAACGTGGAGGAAATCGAAGACCTCGGTCTCGCCGGTCTTCGGATCGGACACGATGAACGCCGTTTGGCCTCGGGGCGGAGGCGGACGCGCGACCCCGAGGCGGGGACGGATAGGCGATCCCTGGCCGCTTCGCCATTCCTCCAGCCCGCGGCGCTGGCGGGTGGTGAGGATCGGGCGGAGTTCCTGTTCCAGGGTCTTTGCGATCGCGCCGAGCTCCAATTGAGCCTTTCCGAAATCCAGCTCGCGCCGCATGAGCTTCGCAGCCGTGCCGGCGCGGCCTTCGATGGCGGTCTTCAAGGTCGGGCGAAGCTGGTCGATCTGTTGGGCGGTGAACTCCGTCGCCGTGTTCACGCCGAACCATGCGCCCTCGAGGTCCATGAGCCGCCGGAAGAAGCCTTCGGGCCCACGTTGATTCTCAATGTGCTTTTGATGCCACGCCTCGAAAGTGGCCGCATCAGCGGCAGGCAGCGCGGACTTCACACGTTCTCCCAGGGCTGCTTGAAAGGCCTGGATCCGCGCCGGCAGTGCACGGAGTTGGGCCGCGGCGTCCTCGGCCGCCATGGCCTCTTCGACGATCCCGCTCCGTTCCGCGTCCATCGCGAGGAAGACAGTTCGCAGCTTGCGGTAGGTGGCGTGATCCACCGGTTGATTGAGGGTCCATTCGAACCAGGCGGACGGCAGGTTCAGGCCTGCATCCAGGATCTGCTGGAGTTGGTTACGCCCTGGGTCGCCAAAGGGTCCCGCGCTCGGCTGCAAGGAGCGCCGCCGCAATCGCTCCATCGACGCGAACTCGCGTGGATCGCTGTTCAGGAGGCTCGCCAGCGGTATGCTCGCCGCTTCGGGCGCCGACTGGACGAAGAGCGAAACGGCCGGACGCAGGGAGTTCGCGGACGGCAGGAACCGTTCGGCGTTCTTCGGGTCGACGGCGCGAATCCGGAGTCGGAGCAGTTGTGACCCGTCCTGGCCTGGGAGTTCCGCGCGGTAGGTCACCCCGTCCGAAGCGGTCATCGGGATGGACTTCTCGTCTCCAACTGAGCCTGGTTTCGCAATCCGGTAGCGCAACTCAACGGTGGCGGCACCGCCGGGGGATTCCACCCTGGCTTCGACCCGGAGCGATTGGCCGGGGGCGGGATTGCGCGGGGTGATCGTGAGCTTGGCGATGGTCGGGGGGAAGTGGGCCGAATAGGACGCGTTGGGCTTCCCGGGCGTTCCGGCGGGCCGGTCCATGTCTTCCGGAAGAGGGGACGACGACCAGTTGTCGACCCGTTCCCCGGAGGTAGCCGGTGTGATTCGTTCCAGGGACGCCGAGATTCCGTCGGCGGCGGCGGGCCAGGGGGCCTTGTCGGCATAGGTGGTGCGGTCGACGGTCCTGCCGCCAGCGTCGGCGAGGACGAGCGTTTCGCCGCTGTTGCGGAGAGAACCCTTGAATTCTCCATCGACGGGGGCGTCGTAATAATCCGTGAACAACCGGCGGTCCTTGGACAACACCAGGAAGCCCCCTGGTGGGAGGAGGCTCTTTTCCGGGAACTGAAAGGTAATGCCGCTCGTGAAGCGCCAGCCCGAGACGTCGGCGGGTTTGTCGTCCGGGTTGTGCAGCTCAACCCATTCCAGGTCGTTCAGATCGTCCGGGGCATGGTAGAAGATCTCGTTGATGACAACGTCCGCCGTGGCGTTTCCTGCGGGCACAAGGGCGAGGCCGAGCAGGGCAGGCAGGAGGAATCTCGAGCTCATGGTGGGTTAGGAGCATGACAGAGGGCCCCGGATACGGGTAGCGGAGAAAAGCCGTCGGCCCGGGGTGTATCATGGAGAGCAACGTTTACCAAAATTTGGACACGTATTGGGACCATGAACCTTGCGATGGAGGGCGCCGCTCCGTCGGCGCCGAGGATTGGGTTGGAGCCAGAGTTCAACAGGTTCCGACGGAGCGGAACCCTCCAGGGCGGCTTCGGTTCATGGGTAGCGACGTTTTCCAAGAATCGGACACGTAATGGGACCATGAACCGGGGGGAGTTCCCTCACCCGGTTCCGCATGCGCGGAACCACCCTCTCCCACCTGCGCTTCGCTCCGGCGGGAGAGGGAGCTGGGATTGGTCGGTTCATGGGTAGGACGAACGAGGGGAAGCCGTCGGGCCGCCGACGCTGATGAGGTGTTCGAGTGTGCGGAGATAGAGCCTGCCGTTCGCCACGGCGGGGGTTGCATGGGTTGCTTCACCCAGGGGGCTTCGACCGAGCAATTCGTACTGTTCCGACGCCCGTACCACCACGACTTCGCCGCTGGTGGAAACGCCGTAAATCCTGTCACCGATCAGGATCGGTGAGCTGAAAAAATTGCCGCCCGCGCGTTCCTGCCACTTTACGGCGCCGGTCGGGCCGTGGATGCAACTCACCACGCCTGCATCGCTCCAGGTGAAGAGCAGGTCGCCCGAGACGACCGGTGTTGGAACGTAGCTGGCGGACCTTCTCATCTCCCACGCCAGCGTGGCCGGCTGGTTCCTGTCAGCGTCCCCCGGTTGGACGGCGACAACGTAGTTGCCGCCTCCGCCGCTGCCGCAGGAGCCGATTACCAGACCCGAAACCATCACGGGTGAACTGACGCTGCGTTTGTCGAAGGCGTTCGAGTATTCCCAGAGGACTTGGCCCGTCGTGGCATCCACACCGGTGATGCCGTGTGCCTGACTGTTGAAGACGATCTGCGCCTTACCGCCTATGGGTTCATAGACACAAGGGGTGGAGTACGCCGCCGCCGAACTGTTCCGCCGGGTCTCCCAGACCGTCTTGCCGGTTCGACGTTCCACCGCGAGCAGTGAGCTCACCCCGTCCTGTTCATTCGGCAGGATGACGAGTTCCTGCCAAACGATCGGTGACACGCCTCCACCGTGCTGGCTCACGTGCCGGCCAAAGTCCCGCTGCCAGACGACGCCGCCCTGGTGATCGAATGCGGCCAGCGTGTTATTGGCATGAGTGACCCATGTCACGTAGACGCGCTCCCCATCCACGGCGGGAGTGGACGAGGCATAGCTGTTAAATCGGTGTTTGGAGAATGCCGGGAACGGAAACTCTTTTTGCCACAGGACGCGTCCATCCGACACGCGGACGCCGTAGACCTGCATGCCGCCTTGTTGCGGATGGGACCCGGTCAGGAAGAGGGTGTCGCCCCAGATCACGGGCGATGAATGTCCTGCGCCTGGCAGCGGCACCTTCCAGTTAAAGTCCGGTTCGGCGAACCGGACCGGAATCGTCGTGGCGCTGCTGACCCCGGTTCCGTTCGGTCCGCGGAAGCGTGTCCAATCCCCGGTATTTTCCGAAGCTTCCCTGGCCTTTACGTTGCCAGGATCGTCCACTCCCGGCGTCTGGAATGTGAAGAGCATGGCGAAGGCCATCGGGAGGAGGAGAGCCGAAGGGTGCCTGAGATTTATGACCATTTTGGGGGGGAGGATGTCGACATGATTGCTCGAGTAAAGGTCGCACTTGAGGCCGGTGTGCTGCCAATGGAGGTACCGGCAGGGGGGCGGGCGCCCTGCAGGATTGCCGTGGCAGGGCGTCCTGACATTCTCTCCTCACCTGGATGACCGAACGCAGCGACATGAAGCCCTTCATTCATCCAGACGCCGAATCGGCGAACGAAGCAGCCGCTGGCTGCCTGGCCAACTGGCTCACCTCAGCGGGCGTCCGCAATGTCATGCTCGCCGCCGGCAACACCCCGCTCGATCTCTACCGGCGGATCGGCAAACGGAATCTGCCATTGTCCCACCTGAACGTATTCGCCCTGAATGAATACGTCGGCGTGCCATTGGAGGAACCGCGTAACTGCGCCCATCTCATTCGTCGCACCGCCGTGGCGCCATGGGGTGTTTCGGAGTCCCGCTATTTCACCGTCAGCTCGCTGGAAGCCGAGGCATTGGCCAGCGTGGAGCGGCATGAACGCCTCATCGCGGACGGGGGCGGGCTCGACGTCGAGTTCTTGGCCTTGGCCAGAACGGCCACCTCGGCTTCAACGAACCCGGCAGCCTCCCCGATTCGGCCGGGCGCGTGCTCGATCTTGCTCCGATTTCGGTCGAGGCGAATCGCAAGTGGTTCGGAGGCGACTACGCGCCGGCACGCGGCGTCACCGTGGGCTTGAAGGCGATCCTGGCGGCGCGCCGGGTAATTCTGCTGGCCTTCGGCAGCCACAAGGCAGTGCCCGTCCGGGAGATGCTGCGGGGCCCTCGCACGCTCCAATGCCCGGCTTCGCTCCTTCAGGGGCATTCCGACACGAGGATCTTTCTCGATGAGGCCGCGGCCTCCGGGATCCGGGACGCGTCCTTCAATACGGATAACCGATTGCGGAGGAAAGGGGGTGATGGATTCCCAGGAGTACGCCTCGCCTGTTTTTTCGCCCTTCGGGGGGATGGGTGGACCTGGGATGGCGGTCTCGTCCTTCCAAGTCTCTGCGTTCTCTGCGTTCTTTGTGGCAAAGAGAAGCTCCATGGTGTTGAGCCGAAAAGACGGAGGAAGAATCGGGTCCCGAAAGATCCATCCGACGACCCAGAAGAACACGAAGAGCCTTCCCAAACGCCTCATCTCCGCTCGGGGAGGTCGCGAATGCCGCCACATCCTGGTTTTCCCCAAACACCTTCAGGTTCTGGACCTCTGATTCTCGAAGGGCGCGTCCTGTGACGGGTCGCGGGGGGGCAACCTGGATGTTGACGCCTTTTCCGGGCACGACATGGTTCCAGGACACCCATCGTTCGAACCGACCCAACCATGAGCCTTCCACCCCCTCCTTCCATCACCCGCCGTCGTTTCACGCGCCA
>JBBQIU010000046.1:0-9905 GCA_038325245.1 Verrucomicrobiota bacterium | reverse complement strand
CAGGAAAAGGGGACGAAAAGCTCCTCGCGGCACCTGGGGCAGCGGACCCGGGCAAAGCCGTGCTTGAGGTCGCCGCATTCGAGGAACTTCCGCACCACCGTGCCGATGATGGGCCGCCAGAAACCATACCGCTCCTGGTAGAAACTCGGTGGCCTGAACCGGAAGGAGTGGAGCCGGCTGGGCGTGCCGCTCCTCGACTCCGGCGACGTGGCGGATCATCCGTACCAGGCGCAGTTCGAGGCCTTTTTCCATGCCCTCGACCACCGGCGGGAGATGGAGGGAACCAGCATGGAAGACGCCTACAAGACCCATGAAGTGATCTTCGCGGCCGATCATTCCGCCGAAGTCCACAACCGCAAGCACCCCCCGCGCTGACGCCTCCCGACCATGCCCTCCGCGATCGCGATCGCCGCCCACCCGGATGATATCGAGTTCCTGATGGCGGGAACCCTCCTGCTCCTGAAAAGGGCGGGATGGGACGTGCATTACTTCAACCTGAGCTCGGGCCACTGCGGTTCGGCGACGATCCCCGCCTCGCGTCTGCGCGTGCTTCGGCGGCAGGAGGCACGGCGGGCGGCACGCCGCCTTGGTGCCACATGGCATGCCCCGATCACGGATGACCTCGGAATCTTCTACGAGAAGCGGCTCCTTCAACGCGTCGCCGCGGTGATCCGGCGCGTCAGGCCCACCGTGGTACTGACCCACGCGCCCGTGGATTACATGGAGGACCACGTCAACGCCTGCAGGCTCGCGGTGACCGGAGCCTTCGCCCGCGGGATGCCCAACTACCGCACGATCCCGCCCGTGAAACCGTATACGGGCGACGTGACCGTGTACCACGCGATGCCGCATGGGCTGTGCGATCCCCTCGGCCAACCGGTGACAGCCTCCCTGTGGGTGAACACCGCCGAGGTGCAGGATGCCAAACGCGAAGCCCTGGCCGAGCACCACAGCCAACGCGCCTGGCTGGACACAAGCCAGGGAATGGATTCGTACCTCGCCGCCATGGACGATTTCGCCCGGCAAGTCGGCCGGCAGTCCGGAAGGTTTTCGGTGGCGGAGGGATGGCGCCGGCACACCCATCTCGGTTTCTGCGCCGCGGACGCCGACCCTCTCCTCACCGCCGTCGGGGCAATGGGGTCGAGGAAGAAGACTTGAAGAACCGGGAAAGGGGCGGCGAGTCTGTTGAGCATCATGGTTGATTCCCTGCCAGACCGGCGTGGCGACATCTCCCGGGTCAAGGCCCTTCTGGGAACCTCGGTGCTGTTTGAGGGGCTATCTGATTCGGTCCTGGAGGCGGTCGCAAAGTGGTGTTCGATCCGCGATGTCCCGTCCGAGACGGTGCTTTTCCGGATTCGAGATCTTGGAAATGAAATGTTTCTGGTGATCTCAGGGCAGGTGGAGGTCACGCTGCCAACCGCCTCCGGAGTCTCCGACGACCCGTCCCACCCTCGGGTGGTGGATGCCGATCTGCGCCGATTGGGACCGGGGGAATGGTTCGGAGAAGTTGCGTGCCTTGAGGAAGGCTCCCCGCGAACCGCGACATGTGTCACCCGGCGGCCTTGTAATCTTCTCGCGGTACCGGGAAAGGAAGTGCTGGCGGTCCTTCGGGCTTCCCCCGATGCGGCGATCGCCATCGCCCGCCAACTGGCAAAGAGACTCCGAGCCCATACCGAGCGCATGAATCGAGGCTATCGACCCGAACCGCGCGCCGAGCCGCGGGGGAGTGCCTGGGACGTGTTCTCGAGCTGGTGGGTGAATTTTTTCGCAGGGCCCAAATGCTTTGTGCTTCATGCCATCCTGTGGATTCTCTGGTTCGCACTGCTGGACCGTCCGCTTGGGTTCTTCACGCCGACCGTCGGCCTGCTGACCAACATTGTCAGCCTTGAGGCCATTGCCCTCTGCATCTTCATCCTGGTGGGGCAACGCATGCAGGATCGCCGGGAAGAGTTTCGTGCCAGTTCTCTTTACCATTGGGCGGATCGAGCGGATGAGAAATCGGGAGAGATCCTTCGTCGGTTGACCGTCTTGGAAGCCCGTCTGGCTTTCTCGAATCGGAACCGCGCACCCGATTCCTCCTCAACTGCGTCCGCCACCCTGTGAGCCGGTTTGGAGCCAAGGCAGCCATGAAGCCACCGTCCCCGTCCTCTGAACACCCCAGGACCGCGCTGTTTCTGGACCTATGCGATTCAACCGCGAGTCAGCAGCCGGGTGCGGGGCTGGCGAGAGATTCCGTCACGCGAGGGGACGCTTATGGTAATGCGAGACGCTGCTTCCTCGTTCGCGCGCGTCAGGTGATCGGACGCTTCGGGGGAAACTCCCAGCCGGGGCCGGCGGATGATTTCTGTTCCGGATTCAGCAACCCTCAGGATGCGGTGATCGCCGCGTTGTCGCTTCAGGCGGATCTGTCCGTGAAACCCATTTTCCATGCCGGGCGGCCCATGGCCTGTCGCGTGGGACTCCACACGGAGCCCATCGCCAACGATGAAGCGGGGTACCTCAGTCAGGCGGGGAACCTTTCATCACGCCTCGCCGCCGCGGTGCCGCCGGGTGGTGTGGCGGCCACGGGCGCCGTGCGTGAACTCGCCCGGGGGTTGGCGGGTGTGCGTTTTGAATCGCTGGGTGAACGGTCTTTCAAGGGCATTGAGCGGCCGATCGAGGTATTCCAAGTCACCTGCCCGGGATCCGTGTTGACGGCCATCGTGACGCCGGTGCTCGCCCGTGTCCGCAGACTCGTTCGCCAACGATCCCAGCCTCAGGCCGGATCGGTCGTCGCCGAGGTCTACCGACTGACTCGACGACTGGGCTCGGGGGGGATGGGCGAATTGTGGGAAGCCGACGACGCGCGAGGAACACGGGAGCATTCGGGACGTTTCGTCGTGAAGTTTCTGCGTCCTGATCTGGTGAAGAATCGCGTCTGGCGGGACGCCTTGACCCGATGGTTTCGGGAGGAGGCGGAACACCTGGAAGCCTTGCAGACGCCGGGGGTGCCGACGGGGATCGTGCCGAAGTTGGATTCTGGGACTTGGGACCCGACCGGGTTCGGCACCGGATTGCCGTTTCTGGTCATGCCGTGGATCCAGGGCGTGCGATTGGACGAGGCTCTCGCGCGGCGGGAGATTGCGCCGAAAGTCCGGTGCTTTGCCCGCCTTTGTGAGGCGGTGGGCCGCATCCATGCCCGGCAGGTTCTACACCTTGACCTCAAGCCGCAGAACGTCCTGGTGGTCGAAAAGGACGGGGATCTTCACCCGACCGTCATCGATCTCGGCCTGGCGCAACCATTTCGGCCATCCTCACCTCCACCCAGCGACCGCTTCGATCAGGGAACGCTCCCCTATATGGCACCCGAACAGCTCAGTCGGGGCCGCGGCGAGGTTGGGCCGTCGACGGACGTCTATGCGCTTGGTGTGATCCTCTTCGAGGTGCTCACCACCCGGCATCCGTGCGAATTGCGCGGCAAACGATCCGAAGCCGCCCGACGCCGAGCCATCCTGGCCGGGCCGAGGCGGTCGCTTAAGGACCTCTCTCCGGATCTTCCGCGGATCGCTTCGCTGGATCGCCTCGTCATGCGTGCCCTGAATCCGGATCCCACCCGGCGTTTTCGTACCGCCCATGAGTTCCACACGGCATTGAACAAGTGGTTGGAAGACGCCATGCGGGTTCAAACGAGATCCCCAAAGAGCCCGAAATCCGCGATTCAAGCGAAGAATGTGGTGATCAACAAGGGGCGCATCCAGATCCAAAACATTCATCTCTCGTGAATACCCCCATGCCGGACTCCACTCCCCAAAAGCGCCGTCGAGGCGGTGGGTCTGCTCCACGCAACGTGGTCAAGAACGAGGGGCCCATCGAAAAGCAGATCAATCATTTCGGTTCCCCCGCTCCACGCCGGCCAACCGACGCGGCCCTGTTGGCGTCGTTCTCCAGCTACTTGTGCACCGTTGCCCGGGACTGTTCCAAGCTCCTCACCCGTGGCATCGATCTGGGAAGCGACTTTCGCCAGGCGTCGCTTCGTCTGGCGCAGGTGTATGTCAGCCTGGAGACGACGTCCCCACGGCCGCTTCCGGAGGGACGACGGCGTGAATCGGGGCACGAGGCCGGTTCCGCGGGCAACCTGAGCGCTTTGGAGGCCCTGCTGAATGCCGAGAGCCGACAGGTCGTTCTGGTTGGAGAGCCGGGTTCCGGCAAATCGACCTTCTTTCAGTACGTCACCTTGTGGCTCGCGGCCCACTTCGGCGGACTGAAAGGCAAGGCCTCCCCTGTCGCGGGCTCCGAACCTCCCGAGCTGCTGACCGGGATAAA
Organism: Verrucomicrobiota bacterium; assembly: GCA_038325245.1. Lineage (GTDB taxonomy): Bacteria > Verrucomicrobiota > Verrucomicrobiia > Limisphaerales > CAIMTB01 > CAIMTB01. The sequence continues at coordinate 5,603 of JBBQIU010000046.1, read as the reverse complement.
GGCTGTGCCCCTGCGCATCGTCCTTCGGGAGTTTGCGCCGAGACTGGCCGCGGCGGACTCCGGGACATCGGAGCAGGTCGTCAGCCATCTGGTCATGGAACTGACCCAGGGAAGTCATACCAAGGCGGCCGAACACCTCCGCGCGGTGCTCGAACGGGGTCTCGCCTTTGTTCTGTTCGATGGTCTGGACGAAGTTCCGCCTCCGCTGTTGCCTCGGGTCCGTCAAGCCATTGAGGCGTTCGCGCGGGGTGATTTCCAGAAATGCCGTGTCGCTGTGACCTGCCGCGAGGTGTCGTACAGACTGGCGGAGTTTCGTCTGGATACCTTTCCCGATCCCCACGAGATCGCGCCGCTGTCGGCGGAACTTCAGGCGCGGTTCGTAAGGGCCTGGTATGAGGAGTTGGAGATCATCCGTCCGGAATTCAAGGGAGAGGGCAGCGGCTGCGGCATTACCCTGATTGAGGCGCTTCGCAGCGAGAATCTGGAGGAGATGGCGGGGAATCCGTTCTTTCTCACGGCGATGGCGGCGCTGCACCGACCGGACAAGCCGCTGCCCAACACCGGCGCCAAACTCATGGATGACCTGGTCAAGGGCGTCCTGGAGGAGTCCCGCAAGGTGGGTGCCGAGAAGGACTCCAAACCGGGAGTCGCCGGGCCGCAACTCGCCCTCCTGTTGCAAAAGGTCTACAAGGGAGCCGAGGTGCTGCGTGCCTGCCTGGAGGAGATCGCGTTCGAGGCGCGCGTGGACCGCGTCCTACGCAGGGATTTGGGCAGTCGCCTCATCAACAAAGATCTGTTGGAGAACCGTCTCAATCTGCACCCGGAGGTTCCAGCCAAGGCTCTGATTGAGGCGCTGCGTCACCGCGCCGGACTGCTGCAATCCCAGAACTCGCTCGACTTTGAGTTTGCCTACCGCTTCGAGGAGTTCCTTGCCGGCTGCCACCTCGCCAAACGGAAGACGGGTCCGAACATCCTTCCGCAGTTTCATCGTCGCGCGCTGAAACTGTATCGGCAGCAGGGGGATTACGCCCGGCAACCCGTTCTCTGGGCGGCCGGGTTCAATGCGCACGTCGTGGAAGGGGACGAACCCACCGTCGTCGCCCTCGTGGCGTCGCTGCTTTTCGGTGCCGACAACCCCAGCGCGGATGCGCTTTCTGACCTGGAGTTGGCGGTCGCCATTGCCCGGGATGCGGGAATGGAGAAGTGGCATGAAATCCTCGCGCCCGGGGCCGCCGACACGGTGCGGCGCCTGAGGGAGCGATTGATCGCCGTGCGGGAGGATCCAGACCGTTTCGCGCTCGCGGTGCGATCCCGCGCGGCCTCGGCCCTGGGCAGGTTGGGGGATGATCGGGCGGGGGTGGGCGTGTTGCCCAAGGACGAACGCCTTCCGGCGCGTCCTAGTTTTGTATGGTGCGGGCCCGATCCGAAGCAACCTGAGACGCCCTTTCCGGCTGGACCGTTTGAGATGGGTGGGGATGCCCAAGCGTATGGGAGTTCACCGGAGCCCTTCCCCTGCTCGCGGATCGTGAAGCCCTATTTCCTGAGCAAGTACCCGGTCACGGTGGCGCAGTACCAATTGTTTGTGGAGGCTCGCGGGTACGAAAATGAGGCGCTTTGGACATCCGCCGGACGGGCATGGCGGACGGGAAAGGCGGAGACGAAGGATTGGCCGGATGGGCTGCGAACGGAGTATGGGAAGGAGCGCTTTCCGATCGCGGGACCGCGAAACTATCGACTGGAATTCCAGACAGCGAACCATCCACGGGTGGGGATAAGTTGGTATGAGGCGCTGGCGTATTGTCGTTGGTTGAACGGCGCCTTCTCGCCGGAGGCCCTCGGACTCCCGGGTGGCGGGTGGAAGGTGCGCCTGCCAACGGACGCCGAGTGGGAACGGGCGGCCCGATACCCGGATGGCCGACACTTTCCATGGGGCAGCGAAGGTTCCAAGGAAGAGCTGACCGCCCGATGCAACTGGCAAGAGTCCGGACTACAGCAAACAAGCGCCGTGGGGTTGTATCCACGGGGCGAAGCGGGATGTGGAGCTGCCGACATGGCGGGGAACGTTTGGGAGTGGTGCCAGTCGGTTTGGTGTCCGTTGGACAAGGCACCTGAGCGGGAGCGATACAACACCGTGACGAATGCCGGCAAAGACCTGGACTTGGATACTCTCCTTGGGGAGCGCGTGCTGCGGGGCGGGTCTTGGGTCGGCGATGATCCTGGCAACCTGCGCGCGGCGCTTCGCTTTCACTACGGTCCCGGCTACCGTCGCGGCAATTGCGGTTTTCGTGTGGTGTGTGGGGTTGAGTCTCGCTAGCGCTGGGCAGGGATCTTTGCGCTTTGTTCTTTTTCCCTTTTTCCCTTTAAATCTCACCGCGGAGCGGTCGCGATGATTTTGAATTTCGGGCGAGCCGTGGAGGCTGACCCGGAAGTGGCTGTCGGAGCTCAACCGGCGTGCTGCGGGGCGGGTCTTGGATCAACAATGATCCTGACAACCTGCGCGCGGCGAATCGCAATCACAACGATCCCGGCAACCGTAACAACAATTGCGGTTTTCGTGTGGTGTGTGGGGTTGAGTCTCGCAAGGCGGGACCCGCAGTGAACCGGCGTGATGACGTGCGGGAATTCCTCCTGCGCGTCCGGAGCCAAGATGCCCAGCCTAACTCCGTCGGCCACGCCCCGTGTACACGGGGAAAAGACGCGGCGCGGGTCGTGGCCGGTAGGCGTCGCCTGAATGGGTGATGATCTGAAAGTCACGGCCCGCATTTCGCGTCTCGATGGCTCAGTTGGCGAAGCCATCCACCCGTCATCCGACCCGCTTCATCAATCTGAACGTGTGCCGGTTTACGAAAAGCCTGGGCACGCCACCGAACTTTCTAGCCGGATGGGATGGTGGCGGCTCAGCGGCCGCGTGGAGCGCTTGGTTTTTGCGGTTTTGAAGCGGGCAGTGTCGCCGAGGCGCGGGTGCCGGAGGCGCCGCGAAACCGGGAGCCGATCATGACCGTCGTGTCGTCGTACGGGTCGAAAGCCGCCTTGGTTCCCGAAGGGCTTCCCGAACGGGGGCGCGGGGTCTTCGCGGGTTTTTTCATGAGGCGAGAGTGTCGAAACCTAGGGCGAGGGGCAAGCGGGTGCTTCGCCATTCCTGTCGGGTCAGTTCCATGAAGTGCCATTGCTCCACCCGGTTGAGACTGAACTGGTCAAACACTTCGCGAATGCGGAATTGGTGCCGATAAAAACCGACGGATTGGTCGGTGGCTTCCCCCCAAATCCTGCCCGCGTGGATGGCTTCCCCCAGGGCCATGACCGTATAGAGCAGACCGGTGGCCACACCCTTGATCTTTGGGGCGCCCGGCCGCAGGAGTTGCGGTTCCAGGGCCAGGAGATCCACGCAGAGGTTGTGGGCCCAGGTACGGCGAAGAAGACAGAATCCGAGCACTGGATCGGGTCGGCGCCACGCCGCCACGGCCGCGAAGAGAACAGCCAGCTCGCCCTCGGGCGTTTCCCGCAACGTATTTCGAACCGTGGCCAGCGAATCCATGGCCCGTCCGGCGGCGGCGTAGAAGCGCCATTTGTCGGCGGCGATGCCGGCATACTCCCCGGCATCCTGCATGGGCATCGGGTCGGTCGACGTGACAGCGCGGCTCCAGGATTCGATGTTCTCCACGTCCGGTACCGTGGCGAACCGGCACTCGACCAGCCTGGGCTGACCGTCATCGGTCACCGGGAAACGAATGGCGGGCAGTGGGATGGTGGCGGGCATGGGCTCCGAGGATCGGGCGGTGACGATAGGGACCCACAGCCAGATTTTCGACCGAAAACTCTCCCAACGAAAACCTTCCTGGCTCAAAAGCTGGAAGGAGAACGGTTTGGGCGGTTTACCGGGTTGAAAACTTTGGCTCGGCCTGCTCACTCTGATTTCCAACATCGACGATCCAACTCCCAGCATGTCGAACACGTCCCCAGGCAAGCCTCGTCGACGCGGTGGGTGGGCGGTTCCCCGCAATGTGATTCAGAACCAGGCGCCGGTCCGAACCCAGAATTACTTTTTTGCGGGAAGCCCCCGCCTCGAGACGTTCGCCCAGCGTGTGGAAGCGTCGAGGGAGTATCTCGAATATCTGGCCACGGATTGTCGGAAACTGCGATTGAAGGGGTTGGACTCCAAGGCGGATGATCCGGCCCTTCAAACCAAGGTTGGACTTGAGGCGGTCTACGTGGGGTTGGATACGACCTCGCGGCACGAGGTCGATCCAGTGAAGGCAAGGGGCGATGTTGTGGGTCGGGTGAAGCGTCTTCAAGAGGAGTCGCCTCCCATCTCCGCCTTCGAGGCGGTGTGGAACAATCCCCGGTTGATCTTGTTGGGAGGACCCGGGTCGGGGAAGACCACGTTCTTCAATCATCTGGCCTTCCGATTCGCCCGGCACTGGTGTGAGCCTGGCAGGGGTTGGCTTGCTCCGTTGCAGGTGTGGGAGGCGACACCGCCCCAATGGATTCCCGTGGCCGTAACCCTGCGCCATTTCGTCCGCTATCTGCCTGTCAGCCGCGTGGCGGAGGTCGAGAGCGAATACCTTGGAGGCCGGATGCTTCCGGGTGACGTGAAGATTGTGTGGGACTTTCTTGAGGAGCAGTTGGGGAAGCAGCGGCTGAACCAGTGCCTCTCGGGGATCGAAAGCGCCACATGCCATGGCCAAGCTATCTGGTTCTTTGATGGGTTGGATGAAGTTCCGACCGCGGGGTTGCGCCGCCATGTGCGCGCCGTGCTGGAGGCGTTTCTGGAACGTTACCCGCAAGCCAGGGTCATCGTGACCTGTCGGACTGTCGCGTATCAGGACATCCTTTGGCGTCTTCAGGGTTTGCCGACCTTCACCCTGGCGCGATTGGATGAACCGCAACAGCGGCGGTTTATTGCCGCCTGGTTCAAGGCCCATGCGGATTTCTGCGGAATGCCGGCAGCGGAAGCGGAGGCCAAGGCACGGAAATTGGGGGAAGCCCTTGAGGATTCCCGCCGGCGGGACCTCAAGGCAATGGCGGGGGAACCCATGCTCCTGACGCTGATGGCCCTGTTGCAGACCAGCCACCGCGAACTGCCCGAAAACCGGGCGGAACTTTACCAGCAGGCGGTGGACCTGTTCCTGAAGCGCTGGGATGAAGTGCGCTCGCTGGATGGAACACTAGTCGCCAGCCTTCCACAGGCCCTGGCCGACGTCGGATCGGATCACAATGAACTTCAGCGCGTCCTGTGGCACCTGGCATTGCACGCGCAGAAGGAGGACTTTGCGCGCCGCTCGAGTTCGGCCGAGCCTCCGAAGCGCGACACGGCGGACATTTCCCACGCCACTTTGAGCCGGTTTCTCGCGTGGCTCCATCCGGACGAGAGCAAGGACTGGGCAGAGAAGGAATTGATCCCACTTATTCAGGAACGTGCCGGCCTGCTCATTGAGGTCGGGCAAGACGTGGAACATCAGCCGCTCTACGCCTTTCCGCACCGGTCCTTTCAGGAATACCTCGCTGGCGCGGCGCTGTACGATGCGCCCCTCGAAAGGCCGCCGCGACCTGGACAGGCTGAACCTCCGGAACCCCCTCCGTTCCCGGAACGGGCGATTCAACTC
>JBBQIU010000045.1:0-9948 GCA_038325245.1 Verrucomicrobiota bacterium | reverse complement strand
AAAACTGGTCCTGGGTGAGGTCCCGAATGCCGCGGGTCTCGAACACGACGATCTCGCCGCGTTCGGGCGGCCGAAAATTGTAGGTCACGCGGTCGACGAACAGATGGTCGCCCGCGTTGTCGCGGAGACGCAGGACGTATTCGCCCTTCTTGAAAGACTGTCCGGGCCTGATGGGTTGGTAGGGACCGCTCTGCCCCACGACCCCACCCACGAAGCCGCGGAGGTCGCCGCCATTGCCATCCACCGGCGAGAACCAGACACGATGCTTCTTATCGCGGAATCCGCCGCCACTTTGGTAACGGAGGATTACGTCCTGGTAATTGATCAAGGCGATGGAGCGTCGCGGTTCCACCCGCAGGACCAGTCCGTCTTCCTCCGCGATGATCTCGTGGTAGAACTCGCCCCGGAGGATGCCAGAGGCGATCTGGCCCAGGGCCCCGGGAACGACCGCTTTCGGATCCTCGCGAAGGTCTTCGATGTGCACACCGTAGAGCGTCGGCTGCATTGAGCCCGTAGGGATCTTGAAGGGCTGGAGGTAGAAGGTCCGGATCGCCATCGCAACGCCGATCGCGACCAGGAACACCTCGACGTTCTCGCGGATGGAAGCGCTGGCGTATGGGCGGAGCCAACGATTGGCGCAGGTTTCGAAATCGCGAACGCCCGATGCGAGGGCGTCGGCGGAAGGCCCGGACCGGAGGATGGTGTCGAAGGCGCGGATACCGTCGTCAATCGCGGAGAGGGCTTGGGGAGCGAGTTCGTCCTTCTGGAAACTGCGGATCTTCCAGACCTGCTTCCGGATTTCGAGGGCGTGGCGGAAGCGCCGGGAAACGACCCATTGGGCCAACATCCCGGGATGGCGAAGGCATTGACGGAATCCGCCGGTGGGGAGCGTGTCCGGGGTCACGACGATCAAGGGTGCGGCGAGTTTGGGCGCGATGGAATCCATGGCGGTAGGTCTTGGGAACTAGGCCCTGAGGACTTCGATGAACGCCTCCTGCGGGATGTTTACGCTCCCGATGGACTTCATCCGCTTTTTGCCTTCCTTCTGTTTCTCCAAGAGCTTGCGTTTGCGTGAGATATCACCGCCATAGCACTTCGCTGTCACGTCCTTCCGGAGGGCGCTGATGCTTTCGCGGGCGACGATCTTGCCCCCGATCGCGGCCTGGATCGCCACCTGATATTGCTGCCGCGGGATGACCTCCTTCAGCTTCGCCGCCAGGGCTCGTCCTCGGAACTCGGCCTTGGAGCGATGAACAATGCAGGAAAACGCATCGACGGACTCACCGTTCACCAGCATGTCGAGTTTCACCATGTCGGACGCCTCGTACACGGTGGGTTCGTAATCCATGGAGCCGTAGCCGCGGGTGATCGACTTAATGCGGTCGTGGAAATCGATCAGGATCTCATTGAGCGGCGTACGGGAGGTCATCATCACCCGGCGTGAATCGAGGGTCTCGGTGTGGTCGATCGTCCCTCGCTTCTCGGAGATCAGGTTCATGATATCTCCGATGAATTCGTTCGGTGTGATGACGAACGCCTTCACCATGGGTTCCTCGATGGTCTCAATGTAGGTGACCTCGGGCATGAAGGCCGGATTGTCGACGGACTTGACCGTGCCGTCCGTCAGGATGACGCGATACACCACGGACGGATACGTCGCGATGATGTCCATCTCGTATTCCCGCCGGAGCCGCTCCTGGACGATCTCCATGTGGAGAAGTCCGAGGAAACCACATCGGAATCCGAAGCCGAGGGCAACGGAGGTTTCCGTCTGGGAGACGAAGGCGGAGTCGTTCAACTGGAGCTTCTCCATCGCCACCTTCAGGTGCTCAAAATCCGCCGGGTTGATCGGGTAGATCCCGCTGAAGACCATCGGATGGACTTCCTTGAAACCCGGAAGTGCCGGTGACGGGTGGCGGGGGTCGGTGAGGGTATCCCCGATCTTGACGTCCTTCGGGCTCTTAATGTTGGCCGTCATGTACCCGGTTTCGCCGACGGTCAGGCTTTCCCGGACGTAGGGCTTCGGGTTGAAGCTGCCGACTTCCTTGATTTCGACGGTCCGACCCGAGTGGAGGAGCTTCAAGGCCACGCCCGCGCGAAGTTCGCCGTTGAACACGCGGACGTGGGTCACGACGCCCTTGAACGTGTCGTAATAGCTGTCGAAGACGAGCGTCTGGAGTGAAGGCGCTCCGGTGGGCTGGGGGGGCGGCACCCGGGCGATGATGGCTTCAAGAATTTCTTCAATGCCGATCCCCTGCTTGGCGCTTGCGAGAATCGCGGTGTCTGCGGGGATGGCCAGGATATCCTCCAACTGCTGCTTTGCTTGCGCCACGTCGGCATGCGGCAGGTCGATCTTGTTGATGACCGGGATGATTGTGAGGTTCTGCTTCATCGCCAGGTGCACGTTGGCGACGGTCTGCGCCTCCACGCCCTGAGCTGCGTCCACGATGAGCACCGCCCCCTCACAGGCGCTTAGGCTCCGGGATACCTCATAGGCGAAATCCACGTGGCCGGGCGTGTCGATCAGGTTCAGTTCGTAGGTTTCCCCGTCCTTGGCCAGGTAGTACATCGTGACCGGATGCGCCTTGATCGTGATGCCACGTTCCTTTTCCAGATCCATCGCGTCGAGCATCTGATCGTGCATGTCGCGTTGGGCCACGGTGCCGGTCCGTTGCAGCAACCGGTCGGAAAGGGTCGTCTTCCCGTGGTCGATGTGGGCAATGATCGAAAAATTTCGTATGTGAGCGGTGTCCATTGACGCAAAAGACGACGGCCCGCCGTTCAGTGCGAACCGGTCAACCCTGCTCCTTCCCGGAGCGGGGAGAGCTGAAGTTAATCACAACCCTCGGCGAGCCAAGGTAAAATCCTGGGCCCGCTTAAGCCACCAGCCGAACCTGGATCTCCACCAGGTCGTTCACCAGATGTTTCCCGAGGTTTCTGAAGAACCGTCCCGAGCCATACGCCGAGCCGAAGTCCGTCCGGTCGAAGGCAAAGACCGCCTGGACCGCCAAACGTCCCTCCGGCGTACGCCCGCCCACGGCAACGATCGGCAACTCGCGCGTGATCCCGCGCACGGTGAGGTCGCCGAGCAATTGCAGATTGGGGGAGCCGGGTCGGCCTTCGGGCACGGGCACCACCTTCCGCAGGCTCAAACGCCCCTCCGGGAAACGATCGACATCGAAGAAGTCAGCGCCCTTTAAGTGCTGGATCAGCAACAGGTTCATTGCGGCGTCCGCAATGTCCGAACAAGTCAGCGCCGTCATATCCAGGACGAACTCGCCGCCGGCAAGCCAGCCCTCCTTGAATAGGAGTTCCCCGGACTTCAGTCCCACCGTTCCCGTGTGCTTGTTCAGCAGGTTTCTCCCCGTCCACTCGATTCGTGTTTCGTGAAGATCGACTGGCACAGGACCGTCAACGACGGGTTGCGGCGGCAGCGGACCGTCGCCGAGGGTCGGCAGTGCGTCGGATTTCCACTCGGCCAGGCCGCCTGCGTAATTGAAAACGGAGGCGTAACCTGCCCAGGCTAACCGCTGGCTGGCTTCGGTCGATTCGAGGCTCGTGACGGCGGTTCCATAAACGACGATGGGGGTTTCCGGGTCCGGAACCAGGCGCTTCACATCCTCCACGAACGACATGAGGAACACGCAGGCATGGAGGGAACCGGCGATATGGGCGACCGCGAAGTCCTCAGGGATCCGAACGTCGAGGATCACAGCGGGCGGGTGGGCGTTCCGAAGTTCCAACACTTGGCGGGTGGTGACGAATTTCACGCGAGAAGGGTGCCGCGGGGGAACGTGGTTGGGCAATTCCTGACGGTCCCCCTGCCCCGGACGGTTCGAAGAGTTTCCTTTGGCGGTCTGCAGTTCCGTGGGTAGGGTCTCGGCCGCTTGGAGCAAGGGACTCTTACGGACATCGCCATCTGTGTTGTTGCCGCCTGGCTGTTCGGCGTCGTGGCGCATATCCTGCGTCAACCGGCGCTGGTGGCCTACCTCATCGCGGGCTACGTCATCGGCCCTTCGGGAATCGGGATCGTCACCCACCCGGACTCCGTCGACTCCATCTCGGCGATCGGACTCATCCTTCTGCTGTTCCTGATCGGATTGGAGATCGACTTGAAGCGCGTCCTGGGCGCGGGGCGCGCCATTTTTACGACGGCAGTCGTCCAGATCGTTGGAACGGTGCTGCTGGGGCTGGTGATCTTCGTCGCGGCGGGGCGTCCGTTGGGATCAGGAAAGTTCGAGGCGCTCTACCTCGCGATTGGGGCCTTTGTCAGTTCCACCGTGATCGCGGTGAAGATTCTCACGGACCGGCGGGAACTCGACACGCTTGCGGGTCGGCTTGCGATTGGCATCTCGGTCATCCAGGACGTGGCACTGATCATTTTTCTGGGTGTCCAACCGGCGCTCACAAGTCCGTCGGTGTTCGTCGTCGTCGCGACCTTCCTGAAGATCGCCTTCCTCATCGGCGCCGCGCTGGGAATCAGCAAGTACTTGTTGCCGCCTCTGTTTCACCGGGTCGCCACGCTGCCTGAACTTGTCGTGGTCGGCGCTTTGGCTTGGTGTTTTATCATTGCCGCGCTCGCCGATGCCCTCGGGCTTTCTCGGGAAATGGGCGCCCTGGTCGCCGGGGTCTCGATTTCGACGTACCCCTATCATCTCGATGTGGCGGCCAAGGTCACCAGTCTTCGCGATTTCTTCATCACGATCTTCTTTGTCGGCTTGGGGTTGTCCGTTCCCGCGCCGCAGTGGGAGCCGATCAAGTTGGCGATCCTGTTTTGTGGCTTCGTGGTGGCCAGCCGCTTCCTGACGGTCATGGTCCCCCTCCGGCTGCTGGGGATGGGAAACCGGGTGAGCTTTCTCACCAGCTTGAATCTGATGCCCCTGAGCGAGTTCGCCCTGGTCTTGGTCAGCCTGGGCATCGCCGCAGAGCATATCGGGAAGGAAGTCTTCGCCCCGGTGGTCTATGCGTTCTTCTTCCTGGCCGTGGCCAGCACCTACGCGATCGGCCGATCGGATCAAGTGTTCCTGAAGGTGGAACCCTGGCTCGTTCGGATGGGCTTGCGCGATCGATCCGAGGGTTCCGCGGCACACGCCCCGGCGGCACACGCCCCCGATATCTTCCTGCTGGGATTCTCTTGGACGGCCAGTTCGCTCCTGGAAGAGATCACCCATCGGAATCCTTCCCTCCTCCCCCGGCTCCTCGTTGTGGACTTCAATCCTGAAGTTCACCGAAAGCTGGTCCAGCGAGGAGTCCGCGCTGTCTGGGGCGACATTTCCCAACGTGACACACTCGAGCAGGCCGGACTTCGCCAGGCCCGGCTGATTCTCTGCACGCTTCCCGACAGCATTCTCCGGGGAACCAACAACCTGCGCCTCGTGCAACTCCTGCGACGCCTGAACCCCACCGCATCCCTGGTGGTCCACGCCGAACGCTTGTCGGAAGTGCCTCGGCTCAAAGAGGCCGGCGCCTCCCACGTTTACGTGCCCCGCCTCCAGGATGCCGACGAACTTCTCCAAGTGATCGAAGCTTCTGACAAGCAACTGATCGCCCAGAAACTCGCAGCCCTCGAAGCCCGCCTCGATCAACGGGCCGAGGTGATCCCGTGATCGACTACGCCCTCGACTACGCCCAGGCGCCGTCCCTTCCCGTGAAATCCTATCCCCTCCGAAACCTCGTGGCCGATGCCTCGAATGCCGCGCGCGCCGCGGGCGCTGTCATGCGCCGGAATCTTCGGCAGACCAAGCGCATCACCGAAGCCACCCAGCACGACATCAAGCTCGAACTCGACGTGCGCTGCCAGCGGTTGATCGAGCGCGCCCTCCGCCGGGCCCTGCCGGAAGCGTCTGTGCTGGGAGAGGAGGGCGTCTCGGGCGATGCCTGTTTTCCACTCCGCTGGGTCATCGATCCGATCGACGGGACGGTCAATTTCACCTACGGAATCCCCCACGCCTGCGTTTCGATTGCCCTTCAACACCGCACGGCGCCTGGAAGGAAGCCATCCGAGGCGGCCTATGAGGACGGCTTTGAGACTGTCCTGGGTGTGATTTACGACCCCTTCACGGACGAACTTTGGACGGCCACCGATGAAGGGCCCGCGTTGCTCAACGGCAAGCCCATCACCGTGGCGTCACGAAGCCGTTTGGAGGAAGCCATTGTCGCTCTTGGCTTCGCCAAGCACCGGCACACCCTCGACCGGATGCTGCCCGTCTTTGAACGCCTGGTTCATCGTGTGCGCAAGATCCGGATCACCGGCTCCGCCGCCCTCTCGCTCGCCTACGTGGCGTCCGGCAGGTTCGATGCCTACGTCGAAAGCGGTGTCCGCCTCTGGGACATCGCCGCCGGCGGCCTGATCCTTCAGCGGGCTCGCGGCGTCTTCTGGCGCCGCGCCGTGGACACCGAGCAAACGTATGAGATTGTGGTCAGCGCCGCGCCCCTGCAGCGGACGCTCCACCGAATGAACGCCCAACCGAACCCATGAAGCTGCCTCCAGCCTCCCCGAACTCGTCCTGGTCCCCGGCCGTCACCGCCCCCCTCCTGGGAATCGTCGCCCTTTTGTTGTCGTTGTTTCCGACCCGGAGCCAGGCCGACCCGACCACCGACGGCCTCTACGCCGGTTTCCTGACGAGCCACGGAACCTTCTGGTGCCGGTTGGAGTTTCAAAAGGCGCCCCGCACGGTGGCGAACTTTGTCGGGCTCGCCGAAGGAAGCCGGGAGTGGATCGATTTCAGAACGGCCAGGATCGAACGCCGCGCCTTCTACGACGGCCTCACCTTTCATCGGGTGATCGACAAGTTCATGATCCAGGGCGGATCTCCCAACGGCTTGGGCAACGACAGTCCGGGTTATCAATTCGCCGACGAATTCGACGTCACACTTCGGCATTCCAAGCCGGGCATCTTGTCGATGGCCAACTCGGGCCCGAACTCCAACGGGAGCCAGTTCTTCGTCACCGTGACCAACACGCCATGGCTCAATAACCTCCATTCTGTCTTTGGGGAGGTGGTGGAGGGGATGGACAACGTCTATGCCATCAGCCAATTGCCGACCGTAACGAATGACCGGCCGACTACGCCCGTCGTCATACAGGAGTTGCGGCTTCTCCGCATCGGCGCCGCGGCCCAGGCTTTCAATCCCGCCGCCGTCACCCCTCCCCTTCCCAACGTTGGCGTCGTTCCCTCGGCCCTCCGGTACACCTCCACAAATCTCACGCTGCTTATCCAGCCCAGCGCCAATCACTTCCAGCATGTGTTCTACGGCTCGAATCTTGTGAACTGGACGTCACAAACCATCCGAAGCTCCCCCACGAGCCTCGACGGCACTGGACTCAAGGACCGGCCGCGCTTCTTCTTCCGCGTCCTCGACGGCGGGTTCGAACCCTAGTTCACGGGCCACGCCAGACGGCGCCCGAGCCTTGAAGCCTGGGGTCCGCAACCGCCTCCAACCCGTCCCACACCTGCCCCACGGCCTGCGCCGCGCCGAGGCCTACCCACTTCGCGGACCGTGTGTCCGCTAGCCCGCAATGCCGTCACCACATCGGTTCCCCACCCGGACTCCAGTACCAGTTCATCCGGCTTCCATTGATGATGAAGTCGCGGCTGGGCAAGGGCCTCGGCGGGCGTCCGTCCCAAGTCGATCACCTGCAGCACCGCGAGCAGCGTCTGCGAGATGATCGTCGGCCCCCCGGCCGCGCCAACCGCCAGGATGGGTTCCCGGCCGCGCAACACAATGGTCGGGCACATGTCTCCCCGGTTCACCGCTGAACCCGCGCCCCGGCGCCGTTCATCACCGCTTCCACCTCCTTTTGGGAAGCCATCGAAGTATCCCCGGGCGTTGTCATGGCCAGCGCTCCATGCGCGGCACCGTATTCCACCGCCTTCTGCGGATCCCCGGTCGCCATCAGACCGTATATCAATCCGCTCGCGAAGCTGTCGCCCCCGCCGACCCGATCGAAGATCTCAAGGTCCGCGTACGCCCGCGACGAATGAAACTCGCCTGCTGCCCAGCAGATGGCGCCCCAATCGTTGACCGTTGCCGTTTTGGCGGCTCGAAGCGTCGTCGCCGCCACCTTGAAGTTCGGGTACGTCCGCACGGCCGTCTCAATCATCGCCTTGAAGGCCGACACATCAAGGTGGAGAAGGTGTTCATCCGCACCTTCGACTTTGAAGCCCAGACTGGCGGTGAAGTCCTCCTCGTTGCCGATCATGACGTCGATATACGGCGCGATGCGATGGTTGACCTCCTGGGCCTTGGCCTGTCCCCCGATGCTCTTCCAGAGGCTTGGCCGGTAGTTCAAATCGTAGCTGACGATCACCCCGTGCCGCTTCGCGGCCTGGACTGCCTCAATAACCAGGTCCGCCGTGGTGGCGCTCAATGCCGCAAAAATTCCCCCCGTATGCAGCCACCGGCAGCCTTGCTCTCCGAAAATCTTGTCCCAATCGAAATCGCCCGGCTTCAACTGGCTCGCCGCGGTATGCCCGCGATCCGGAATGCCAACCGCCCCCCGCACGCCGAAGCCACGCTCGGTGAAGTTCAGTCCGTTGCGCACCGTGCGACCCACGCCGTCGAAGGAGCGCCAGAGCACATGGTCCGTCGCCACACCGCCCTGGAGGACGAAATCCTCCAGGAGCCGGCCCACGTCGTTGTCGGCGAAGGCGGTGCAGACCGCGGTCCGGAGGCCGAAACAGCGGCGCAATCCGCGGGCGACATTGTATTCCCCACCCCCTTCCCATACCTGGAATTCCCGGGCGACACGGACCCGGCGGTCACCCGGATCCAATCGAAGCATGATTTCACCCAACCCGATCATGTCGAAGCGCGTGGAATCGGCGGGTTTAACGGAGAGATCCAGTTTGGCCATGGGATGAGAGATGCTTGAAATACCAGTGGAATGCCTCGCCAACCGACGGGGTTGAGTGGCGTGCCAAATCCTGGAACAACGGCTCCGCCGGAGACAACGAGTTTTCCGCGAGCGTTTCCAGACAGGGTTTAAAGCCACCCCGGAAGATTCCCGTTCTCAATTCGGCCGTCTCCCGGCTGAATGGGTGCGCGATGCCCAAGCGCAACGACATCCATTCCGTCCTCATCATCGGCGCCGGCCCGATCATCATCGGCCAGGCCTGCGAATTCGACTATTCCGGCACCCAGGCCTGCAAGGCCCTCCGTGAAGAAGGCTATCGAGTCATCCTGATCAACTCGAACCCGGCGACGATCATGACCGATCCGGAGTTCGCCGATCGCACCTACATCGAGCCCATCACCGCGGAATGCGTTGAGAAGATCATCGTCCGCGAGAAGGACGAAATGGCACGTCTGGGCGCCACGGGAAAGCTCGTCCTCCTGCCCACTCTCGGAGGCCAGACCGCGCTGAATACCGCCATGAAACTTCATAGCAGCGGCGCCCTGGCCCGCCACGATGTCGAAATGATCGGCGCCAAGGCCGAGGCCATCGAGAAGGGTGAGGACCGCCAGATATTCAAGGACCTCATGCTCTCCATCGGTCTCGACGTCCCCATCAGCGGCACCGCCCACACCATTGACGAAGCCCGATCCGTCGCCGAAAGGATCGGCCGCTTCCCCCTCATCATCCGCCCCGCCTTCACGCTGGGCGGCACCGGAGGCGGCATCGCCTACAACCGCGACGAGTTTGAGGAACTCGCCAAACGCGGCATGGACCTTTCCCCGGTCTCCGAGATTCTCGTCGAGGAATCCCTGCTCGGTTGGAAGGAGTACGAAATGGAGGTCATGCGCGATCACGCCGACAACTGCGTGATCGTCTGTTCGATCGAGAACTTCGACCCAATGGGTGTCCACACCGGAGATTCCATCACCGTCGCCCCCATCCAGACGCTGACCGACAAGGAGTTTCAGATCATGCGCGACCAGAGCTTCGCCGTGATCCGCGCCGTCGGCGTCGAAACCGGCGGATCCAACATCCAGTTCGGGGTCCAT
>JBBQIU010000044.1:0-10053 GCA_038325245.1 Verrucomicrobiota bacterium | reverse complement strand
AGGTCTGCTTGCGGAGGTTCTGGAGGGACTTGGCGGCGAAGCGGGTGATGCGGCGCGGGGTGAAGATGAGTTCGGCGATGGCCGCGACGCCAAGGACGGGGTTGAACTCGCGCATGGTGCGCATGACGCGGACGAGTTCGGCGAGGGGGCGTTCCTCGGGTTCGCGCATGGGTTGGAGGATGTGGGTGGCGAGGAGGCAGAAGGCGAGGGAACCGACGAAGACGACGTGGAATCGGAGGATCGGCTGGCCGAGGAACTCGCCGAGGTGGTTGGGGAAATGCGCGAGGAGCTGGGCACCGATGAGGGGGCCGGCGGCGGTGAGCAGGCTCGTGACGGCGAGGAAGACGGAGATGTAGGGGGCCTTGGTGCGGGCAGGGATCATCTCGACCATGAGATTGAACTGGCAGAGCTGAAAGCCGGCGGTGACGGCGCCGATGAGGAAGTAGTTCAGATAGAGGTGGAGGTATTGGTCAGGGCCGGCGAGGAGCCAGGCTGGAAGGGCAGTGCCGATCCAGAGGAAGGCGCAGGCGAGCATGACGGGTTTGCTGCCGAATCGGTCGCCGAGAGCGCCCCAGGTGGGCAGGGAGAGGAGTCCACCGAGACTCGCGAGGGTCGTGAGGACGGTCAGATCACGGATGGAGAGGGGGAGTTCGCGCAGGACATAGACACTGTAAAACGGCATGCCGATGTTGAGGGCGAGTCCCCAGGCGCCGATGAAGGCGACAAGCCAGAGGTAGTCGCGGCTGCGAAAGACGGCGAGGTAATCGCCGAAGCCTTCCGGCTGTTGCTGCGGGGACATCACCTGGGGCGGGAACTTCATGCGCAGGAGGAAGTACAGGCCGGTCAATCGCATGAGGCTTGCCGCGGCGAAAATCGCCCCGAACGCGAGGAGCGCATTGTTGTAGTGATCGGCGACGGTGCCGGCGGCGAGGACGACGACCAGGGTCCAGAACCCGAAGATCATGTTGCGCCGGCCGAAGAAGCGGCCGCGGATGTGGAGTGGGACAAGTTCTCCCGTGGCGGCGGACCAGGCGACGGCGCCGACGCTGTTGGCGAGGGTGGAAATAATGACGATCAGGGCGAACGCCGTGTTCCGGGTGCCCGGGTCGAGGCGTGGAAACGCGAGCACGGCGAGCCAGGGAAGGGCATTGAACCAGAAACTGATGACGATGATGCGGTGCAGGGAGAACTTGCGGCGCAGGGCCCAGTAGATTGGGGGCTGAACCGCGTTGCAAAGATGATGGATGGCGGCGAGCCAGCCGATGGCTCCGGAGCGCCAGCCGAGGGCAGTCACGGCAAAGGCGACGACGAACGGGAACTGCGTCAGCGTGAGGTTCAGCATGGGCACGCTGAAGCACGATTCGATCGTGCAGTACTTCAGGGAGAGGAGCAGGTCGCGTTTGCGCAGGAGATTCATCGCGCGGGGCGGGAGCCTGCTGTGCCGGGCCGTGGCGGCAAGCGGGAAGACGACGGGCGCGGCACGCGACAGGACGCGCCCTTCGAGAATCAGAGGTCCAGCGAAGGACGCGTCCTGGGCACGCGAAGGCGCGAAGATCGCGAAGGGAGGACGGAAACCCGTTGAATCGGCGGATACCCACGGCCGACAAGACCGTCCGCACTCGCGTCTCGAAGGTCGCGATCGGGGACGCTCCGATTGCAAAGGGTCGGTTCCCGGTCGTTCAACCAGTCTGTCGCGTCGGGTCGATGGGGAGTTCCGGCTGATTGCCGCCGAGATCGCGTCGGAGGGCCGGAATCTCCTGGGCGACCGCCTTCTCAAGCCGGTTGATCTGCAGACCGAGGCCGAACGAGACGGCGAGACGGGCGGGTCCAAGCAATTGCACGGCACGCGCGGTTCGGGAGCGGATGCTGTCCCAGAGCCCGCGAAGGTCAGCGCGATCGCGCAGGGTCAGTTCGCCTTCGCAGGCGATGGCGAACGCTTCGTCGAGGACGGCCATGTTCAAACTTCTGCGCGTGAAGCGACGGGCCTGCCATCGGCCCACGCCCCACGCGCTGGCGATGGCGGCTACGCCGACGAGAATCACGCCGAGTCGCGTCGTCCATTCCGGGGAAGGCCAGGCGAGCCAGACGGCGATTCCCGCGAGCAGGGTGGTTCCAGCAAGGGCCGCGAGCCACTGAAGGCGCATGCGGAGATAGTTTCGTCCGAGTTCCCGGCACACCCGGGCGTGAAGCAGGATTTCGCGTCCACGCTGGAGCAGATCCGACACGAGGTTGTCGACCCGTCGCGAGGGCGTCCGGCGAATTTCGTCAAGGATCTGGGCGCGCGCCGCGTCGAAGTCGGCGAGCGGGAGGGCGCCGGGCGGGCGGTTCGGGGCGCCGTCGGCGGGCGGGAGATAGGAGAGGGCAATGTGGGGGATATCCTTCGTCGGGATGGCCTTTGCGAGGTTCCAGCAGAGGGTTCCGTAGGTGCGCGCGAGGTCGGGGAAGCTGTCGAACTGGTCGACCTTGTTCAGGATCAGGAGGAGCTTGTGCCCCAAGCCGGCGAGCGTTTCGGTGAGAACGGAGACGGATTCGGCGGTGGTACCCGGCTTGTCGGGGTCGAAGAAGAACAGGATGAGGTCGGCGCGCTCGGCGAAGGTGCGGACGGCTGAAGGGAAGTCGTAACCGCGGGTGTTCACGGCGCCCATGGCGTCGATCATTCCGGGGCTGTCGACGAGGGTGACGGCGCGGAGCAGTTCGTGGGGGAGGGTCTTGAGGCGGAGCTTGGAAGTGAAGGCTTGGCCGAGGTGGGCGAGGTCCCCGAGGTCGAGCTGGGGATGCGAGGTGGCGGTGGGGCCGTCGGCGGACGTTTTCTGGGCGCCTCCGGTCAGGAGGGTGAATCCGTCGTCGGTGGGGGCGAGGCCGGTGGCCTGCACCGGCTGGCCGAGGAGGAAATTGATGAAGGACGATTTGCCGGAGGAATGGTTGCCAAGGAACAGGACGACGGGGGTGTTCGCGCTGTGGGAGGGCCAGTGGGGGATGTCAAAGGCGAGTCGCTTCGCGAGCGGGCGCAGGAGGCGGTCGTGAAGGTCGGCGGCGGTTTGTTCCGGGTTGCTCATTCGAGTGCGGGCCGATGCTAGGGGTGCGGCGGGCGATTTGCGATGCCAACGCGCAGTGGGATCTTTCGCACGTATCGGATGGTGGGCGGGAAGCGTGAGCATCTCATCACGCTGCTCTCGGTCGTGCAGACTGTGGACGGTCGGCTCAAACTGCTGTTTGCCGAGGCCCAGTCCGAACCGGGCCCCATCCTCGAGATTGGCAACACCAACAGCCGGTACCGGTTCGGGATTGGCGCCCGGAGATTCGTGGTGCGGTGGAGTGCGCACGGGCCGGCGCATCACTGCGCGGTGGGTGTCGGCCACATCGGGTCCAGCCTCGAGAAGCTGGGTCACCTGCTCGGAATGGAGGCGGCTCGTGTCGGTTAATCCACGGGTTCAGGTCATGCGAATGGTCGTCCTGCTTTGGCTGATGGGCATCGGGTGGGTGAGCCCTGCGGCGATCCCGGAATTGGAACGGGCCTTCGAGAGCCGCCCCCCGGGGCCCGGCCCTGGGTCTACTGGTATTTCATGGACGGCCACAGAACCCGGGAGGGCATGACCAGGGACCTCGAAGAGATGAAGGCCGCGGGGATCGGCGGTGGGTGGGAACGTGGTGGAAATTACGGTTGCGAACCTTTGGCCGAACCGGCTGATCGGGGATGCGGGTCTTCCAGTGGAGCAACGCCGGACCTGGACCACCTCCAACCCATACAAGGCGGATGCCCCCCTGTTGTCGTCGGGATTGTTGGGGCCGGTGACCCTGCGAGTCCAGGGAGGTCATCCATGAACAGGGAAACGCCGCTGGATGGGGCGGGGCGCCAGGGAATCCTCCGAGCTTGAGAGTCGTCACCCGGCCGGGGGCAGACCGGGGAATCACTCCGATCCCACGTTCGTGAATCCGTTCCTCGGCGTCTTTTTTCATTGGCTCGGCGGCCTGGCCTCCGGGAGTTTCTATGTCCCCTACAAGGGTGTCCGGAAGTGGTCCTGGGAGACCTATTGGCTCGTCGGCGGAATCTTCTCGTGGATCTTTTGTCCGATCCTTCTCGCGTCGTTGCTGACCAACGATGTCTGGGGCGTCCTGGGGCAACAGGCGTGGTCCACATTGGGGTGGACGTATCTCTTTGGCGCCCTCTGGGGATTCGGCGGGCTCACTTTCGGACTCACGATGCGCTATCTGGGCATGTCGCTGGGAATGGGGGTGGCGTTGGGGTACTGCGCGGTCTTTGGGACGCTGGTGCCGCCGTTCCTAAAGCTGTTCCTACCGACGATCCCGGTGGCCGAATCCATCTCCCAGATCGCCTCAACGACGCCGGGCCGGATCACGCTGCTGGGAGTGCTGGTCTGCTTCGTGGGCATCGACGTCGCCGCCTATGCGGGGCTGACCAAGGAACGTGAGATGCCCGAGGCCGAGAAGAAGAGGGCGATCGCGGAATTGTCGTTCTCCAAAGGAATCCTGGTGGCGACGTTCTCGGGCATCATGAGCGCCTGTTTCTCCTAGGCCAGGATCTCGTGGACGACGCGGGCGGGTTTGGCGTCGGTGAGGGACAGTTCGCGGCCGGCGCGGCGGTAGATGAGCTTTTTGTGATCGAGGCCGAACAGGTGGAGAAGGGTGGCGTGGTAATCGTGGTGGGTGACGATGTCCTGGACGGCCTTGTGGGACCATTCGTCGGTGGCGCCGTAGGTCATGCCGCCGCGAATCCCGCCGCCGGCGAGCCAGAGGGTGAATCCGTAGGTGTTGTGGTCGCGGCCGACCCTTTCGCGGCCCAGGTCGTTCTGCATGACGGGGAGGCGGCCCATTTCGCCGCCCCAATGGACGAGCGTGCTGTCGAGGAGGCCGCGTGCCTTGAGGTCCTGGATGAGCGCGGTGACAGGTTGGTCGGTCTTCGCGCAGAGGTCGGGCAGGGCTTTGACGATTCCGGAGTGGTGGTCCCAGCTCTGGCCGTTGTTGATGACCTGGACGAAACGCACGCCGCGTTCGACGAGGCGCCTCGCGATGAGGCAGCGCGTCGCGTAATCCCGCGTCCGGTCGGTGTCGACCCCGTACAGGCGGCGGGTGGCCTCGGACTCGGACGAGATGTCCATGGCTTCCTTGGCGGCGGTTTGCATCCGGGCGGCGAGTTCGAAACTGGAGATTCGCGCGTCGAGGTCGAGTTCGCCCGGGTGCCGGGAGAAGTGTTCGCGGTTGATCTCGCGGAGATAGTCGAGTTGGCGTTCCTGACCGGGGCCGCGGAGATGTTCGGCGGGGTCGAGATTGAGAAGGCGTGGTTCGCGGGGCCGGACGACGGTGCCTTGATAGAGGGAGGGCAGCCAGCCGGCGGACCAGTTATGGTCGGCGAGGAGCGGGGCGCCGCTTGGATGCGTCAGGGTGATGAAGGAGGGAAGTTCCTGGGTCTCGCAACCGAGGCCGAAGCTGAGCCAACTGCCGAGGACGGGGGCGCCCGCGGTGATTCGGCCGTTGGTGAGCGCGTAGAGGGATTGGCCGTGATTGTTGACGCCAGTCTGCATGGACCGGATCACGCAGATGTCGTCGACGACCTTGGCAAGGTGGGGGAGGAGTTCGGAGAGTTCGGTGCCGGACTGGCCGTGACGTTCGAATTCCCAGGGGCTGGGGAGGATTTTGGCACTGGCCTGGCCGGCGTTGTCATACTTCAGTTCGCCGGGGAACTTCTGCCCTTCGTATTTCTTAAGCAGCGGTTTTGGATCGAAGAGATCCATCTGACTCGGGCCCCCGATCATCAGGATGGAAATCATGGCGCGGGCGCGGGCGGGGTGGTGGCCGGCCTTGGGGAGGAGATCGTAGTGGCGCTGCTCAAGCTCGGGTCGCGCGGGTTCGGCGAGCAGGCCTTGCTGCTGGAGCATCCAGGCGAGCGCCGTGGAGCCGAGGCCGAAGGCGCCGGCCCCGAGGAAGTGGCGGCGTGAACAGAGGTCGGCGGGGAGCTCGAAGCGGGGATTCATGGCGATCAATCGACGTAGAGGAAGCGGTTGGAACCGAGCAATGCCTGGCAGAGGCTGGCGAGCGATTGGAGGGAGGCATCCGCGGGCGTAGCGGTCGGGGGTGGCGACTTGGCTCTGGCGTCTTTTTCCTTCCTTTCCCGATCGGCGGCGAGTTGGGCGAAGGTGGCTCGCAGGGTTTCGGTCTGTTCGGCGAGGTAGATCAGACTGCGTTGCATCTCCGCTTCGGAGGGATCGGAACCGAAGAGCAGGCGCCAGAGGCGGGAGAGCTGCGCCCGGGCGCCTCCCGGGGATTCGCGGCGCAGGCGTTCGGCGAGATCGGTGGCGCGGTCGAGGACGAATTGATCATTCAGGAGCATCAGGGCCTGGGGCGCGACGGTGGAGGTGGAGCGGGCCTCGCAATTGGGATTGCTGGCCGGGACGTCGAAGGGTTCGAGAATGCCAAGGGGCATCGAGCGCCGGACTTGAAGATAAATGCTGCGTCGAAATTCGGGATCGCCGAGGGCGGCGGCGCCGGTGGGGTCGCCGTTGCCGTCGCGATTCTGGGAGCCGACCACGACCTGGCCGCGGCCGTTGTAGGCGACCGGTACCGGCGCTCCAAACATGTTCGTGTCAAGGCGACCACTGACCGCAAGCAGACTGTCGCGAAGGCTTTCGGCGTCGAGGCGTCGGAGAGGGATGCGGCCGAGCTGGCGGTTGTCGGGATCGGCGGCGAGGGCGGCGGGATTGTGGGAACCCTGGCGGTAGGCGGCGCTAGTGACGATGAGGCGGTGAAGAGACTTGAGCTTCCAGCCCGAGGCGACGAACTCGCTCGCCAGCCAGTCGAGCAGTTCCGGATGGGTGGGCCGATCGCCGAGGGCGCCGAAGTCACCGAGCGTGGGAACCAGGCCGCTGCCGAAGTAATGGTGCCAGACGCGGTTCACGAGGACTCGGGGGGTGAGCGGATGGGTGCCGTCGGTGAGCATCCCGGCGAACGCGAGGCGGCGTCCGGTCGTGCGGGTAAGGACGTTGGTGGCGGGGATCTCGGCGGCGGCCGTCGCGGGCAGCACCGAAAGGCCGCCGGGTGGGATCTTCTCGCGGGGCTGCCGGGGATCGCCGCGATGGAAAAGGAGCGTGTCGATGTTCCTACCGGGTTCCTCGATGAGGCATTGGACGCGCGGATCCTCAGGCTTGGCGGTGCGGGTCGCGACCGCCCGTTGGCGCACAGCTTCGACCTTCTTCGCGCCTTCGACGTCGATCTCCCCGAGAATAATGTGGTCCTGGAAAGTGGGGAACTCGCGCAGCAGGCGCTTATGGTCCTCGGTCCGCTTGTCGGCGGGTGTCCGTCGCGCGGCCATGACGGGTTCGCGCATGTCTTCGGGGATAAGTTCGAGCTGCTTCTGAACGAAGTTCTCGATCAACCGGTCGTGGAGCTGCTTCGCCTCGTCATCGATATCCCGGGCGGCGAGTTCGACGCATTCAGCGAGTTGGCGGTCCTCCTGGGCCATGAGCGAGACGAGGCGTTGGCCGGGATTCTTCCAGTTCTTCCAATCAAAGGCGGGCTCGAAGATGGCGCGGAGCCGGAAGTAATCGCTCTGCGGGATCGGGTCGTAGCGGTGATCGTGGCATTGGGCGCATTGCACCGTCAGCCCGAGCAGGGAAGACGAGACAATCTGAAGGGTGTCGGCGATGACCTGGTTGCGGGCGAGGTCGGGTTCGGGCGGGCCATCGCCCGTGGGATCCGGGGCCATTCGGAGGAAGCCGGTGGCCACGAGTTTGTCGAGGTCTTCGCCCTGAAGTTGGGCGAAGGGAGGCGAGACGAGTTCATCGCCGGCGAGTTGTTCCGTGATGAAGGTGTCGAAGCGCTTGTCGGTGTTCAGGGAACGAATGACGTAGTCGCGGAAGCGCCAGGCCCAGTCGCGGACGGAATCGGCTTCGGTGCCGCCGTTGGAGTCGGCATATCCCGCGACGTCGAGCCAGTGGCGGGCCCAGCGTTCGCCGTAATGCGGGGACGCGAGCAGACGGTCGACGAGGTGGGCGTAGGCTTCGGGGGAATCGTCGAGGAGGTAGGCGTCGGTCTCCTCGGGAGTCGGGGGCAGGCCGGTGAGGTCGAGGGTGACGCGTCGGATCAGGGCGGTCTTGTCGGCGGGGGGTGCGAAGTCGAGACGGGCAACCTCCAGTTGCGCGAGAAGGAAGGCGTCGATGGGGGAGCGAACGGCGGCGATGTTGCGGACCTGGGGAGGCGCGGGTTGCCGGATGAGTTGGAAAGCCCAGAAGGCGCGCTCTTCCTCTGTGATGAAGAACCGCGGAACTTCATCGGGCTCGGGGCGGAGGGTGGGGGCGTCCATCTCAATCCAGCGCTGGATCGTCGCCACCTGTTCGGGCGTGAGCTTTTTTTCTCCCTTGGGCATGTCGCCGGTCGTCACGACGTCGAGGAGGACGCTCCGATCGGGTTGGCCGGGGACGATGATTCGGCCCGAGTCGCTTTCGCGGAGCATCAGGCGGCGGAGGCGGAGGTCGACGTTGGCATTCAGCTTCTCGCCCTCGCCATGGCAGTGGAAGCAATGGGCCTTCAGGATGGGCCGGATGTCGCGCTCGAAGGTGGGGCTGGAGGAGGCGGGCGTGGCGGAGGCAGGCGTGTTGGCGTGGGTGCGGGCGATCAGCGGGGATGAAAGGGCGACCAGCGCGACAAGCGCCAGGGCCGCGGCGCCGCGAGCGGACCGGCTATGAGGTGCGGGGTAAGGGGGCATCGCGGGCTATGGGATTGGCACGGATGTTGAACAGCTTCGGAACGAAATGCAAAGGGCTCAGTCGGGTCGGGGAAGGGCGAGGTGGGAGGGCGGACCGGAGCCGAGCGATTCCATCGAGGTCAGCCA
This sequence comes from Verrucomicrobiota bacterium, assembly GCA_038325245.1. Taxonomy (GTDB): domain Bacteria; phylum Verrucomicrobiota; class Verrucomicrobiia; order Limisphaerales; family CAIMTB01; genus CAIMTB01. Next base: position 1,211 of record JBBQIU010000044.1, on the reverse strand, counting down.
ACTCGAGAAATGGGGGCATTCGGCCCGCATGCGCGGGATGCCGATCCGTTCGGCGATGAGTTCTCCGAAGAACGGTTTGTTGTATGCGGGAAACAGCGCCTCCAGTCGCCGCGGCGGCGAGGTGTTCTCGTGGTCGTTGATGTCCTCGGGCGTGGGGAAGGCGGACCGGATCCCCGAAACGGCAGCGGCCAACCTGGGACTGTCGAGGCAATCGGTGACTTTCTCAGGATCGGAAAAGAGCAGACCCTCGAATTCGTGAAGAGACAGGTAAGCCAGGAAGCGGGGATCGCCAATATCGCTGGCCCAGGCTTTTTCTACCGACAGGACACGTTGCGAAGCAGTTTGTCCGATAGGAGACTCGCGTCCTGGGAATCCCGGAGGCAACCCGCAATAGTCGAGCATGGTGGTCACCCGGACGGCGCTGGAGTCGTTGAGCAGGCGAAGGATCTCCTTGCGGATTCTTGGGTAGGGCGCATGACCACCTCGGCATTTGTCGCCCGTGAGTAAGCGTTTGGTCGTCAGGACGATGGGGACCGGCGCGACGCGGTGTGTGTTGAGACCAGGGGCGAGAAGGCGTTTGACGAACGCTTCCTCCGTCTGTCCTTCCACCAGTATGAGCACCTTGAGCATCTCAGGGTCGTCCGCCGAGGAGGTTCTTCTCCCACAAATCCCCGAGGCCGTAGTCCCCGAGCCACTCGATGAGACCCTCTGAGGAAAGGCGACGGAAGGTGCTGGCGCCGTCCTGGTTCTCCACCACGAGCACGTCCTCGGGACGCAGTTGGTTGACGAGGGTCGTGGACTGGGTCGATACGATGACCTGGTAGCGTTTCGAGGCTGACCGGAGGAGTTCCGCGAGCAGGACGATAGCGGTGGGATGAAGACCGAGCTCCGGTTCGTCGATCAAAACGACCGAGGGGAGGGTGGGTTGAAGGAGGAGCGTCGCCAGGCAGATGAACCGGAGGGTTCCGTCGGAAAGGGCGGAGGCGTCGAAGTAGTCGTCGCTGGAGCGATCTTTCCATTGGAGACGGATATGCTCAGGGCTGAGTGGAGAGGGCTCGAGGGAGAAATCATGGGGTATTCGGGGAGTTTAGTGGGTAGAAAGGGGAAAAGACCGCTTTTAATGAAGAAAGGCACGACCGGGCGTTCGCTGGTTGGCGGCCGGATCGGGTCGCGTCGATCTCCCGCTGCTGGGGGACCAATTCGCAACCTGC
>JBBQIU010000043.1:0-10102 GCA_038325245.1 Verrucomicrobiota bacterium | reverse complement strand
ACGTCTGTCCAGGAGCGATGGGGGTCAAGAGGCCGCGGGTGATGCGGCCGCCGGGAGGGGGGGTGGCGCGGCTGAGCAGGAGGTCGGTGGCGCCGGTGTTGGTGAGCGCGATGCCAAGGAGACGGCTTGTCCCGGCGAAGACGCGTCCTAGCTGGATGTCGGTGGTGGCGAGGCTGAGTTCCGGGAATCGTTCACGAACCAGGCCGAGGTGCTTCTCGAACAACTGGTAGAACTCGGCGTCGTCGTCGGGCGAGCCAACAACGATCTCGGAGCCGATGATGAACTGGGGAATGCTTCCGCTTTTGGTCTTCTCGCGGTTGGCGACGAGGATCTCCTTGGTGGTGGCAAGAAGGGTGGAACTCCAGGCGCTCTGGGCGCGCGTCGCGTCGGCGAGCAGTTGGGCGCCGAGACGGGATTCCAGCATCGCTCGGACGGCGGCGGCATTGGGAGGAAGGCGATCGTAATAGATCTCGGTGGCGACTTCGGACCACGTCTTCGGATCGAGCGTCCAGGTGGCGAGCATCATCTGCTGGAGCTCGAGGGACTCGCCACCGTGATGGGTGGGGAGCATGAGGATGAGCAGTTTGTCGGAACCGAAGGATTCACGCACACCCGCGAGCACGCGATTCGATTGACGGCAGTGGATGCAGGTGAAGTCCGAGATCATCACGATCCGGTGGGTCGCCTCGAGGGAGCCGTAATGGGGCCAGTCGGAGGGCACGAGGTTGAACCGTCCGTCGTGGAGGCTGAGGGGAGACCGTGCCGATGTTGGCGTTGGCCCGGGCAAGGTGACGACGGTGGACGTGGCAGGGGCGGGTGTGACGGTGGGTGTGGGCGTCGGCGCCGGAGCGAGTGCCTGGGTGACGACGGTGCCACTGGCAGGTATGGAGTTCGATGGGATGGACGGGACGGGTACGACGGTTTGGGCCGACGGAGTCGACGACATCGAAGCTGTGACGATGCGGGGTTTCGGGGGTTCGGGGCTGAGGGACTGGATCAGGATGAAACCGCCGAACGCGACGGCGGCGGTGGCGGTGGCGATACCCCAGAACGCGGGAGCCGGAGCAGCAGCGGAAGCGGCCGTGGCCGTGGTGGGGGTCTTGGGGCCCTTGCGTTTCCTGGCCGGTGGGGATGGGCGGGCCGTGATCGGTATGTGGTTTTCCTCGCGACGCCAGGCGAGGGCCATGCAAATGGCGCCGATGATGGCGATGGCGTGGGTTGCGGAACACCACTTGCAGAATGCTTTCAGGACGAAGAGCTGCAGGCCGGCGAACCAGAGGCCGGCGGCCGGGATGAGAAGAAGCAAGGCGGCGGCGGCGATCCGGACATTGCGTTGATCGGGGCGAAAGGGGCGGGCTGCGAGGAAGGCGAGCCCGAGGTAGGTGGCACAACCGAAGAGGCCGACCGGCAGGCCGAAAACCTTGGCCCACTTGCTGGATAGGACGATCCCGCACTCGCCATCGCTGCAGCCGGGCACGGGTCCGGATTGGAGCGACTGATAGGCGAGCCACCCGGAAAGCAGGGTGGCGATGCCGAGAAGGATCAGCGACGCGGTGCGAAGCGGGTTGGAGGCGGATTGGGCCGGGTATTGCGGCGAAGAGGCGCGGGCCATGCGGCGGGGAGTGGAAGGCGTGTGGAAGGCGATTCAGGGAATGGGCGCGGGAGTGTCAGGAGAGGTCAATCGAGCTTCGCCTCGTACTCCTTGAGGGTTTTCTCAAGCTGGGGTTTGAGTTCCTCCTTGCACAGCGCGATCGCCTTCTTTTGAAATTCGACAGCCTCCTTGATCTTGCCGCGGGCAAACTGGGCGCGGGCGTAGGTGTCGAGGATCGACGGGTCCTTGCCGTCGGAACTGTCCAAAGCGGCCTTGGCCGCGCGGTTGGCGAGTTCGAGGTCGGGCTTCTTGAGACGGGGATGCGTGAGGAGAATCCAGGCGAACTCGTTCATCAGCCCTACGTTCGACGAGGCGTCCGTGACGATCTTTTCGCCGAGTTCCTTGGACTTCGCGGTGCCCTCGCCGTCGGCGACCATTTCGAAATACTCACGCATGGACGTCGCGGCGCGGAGGGAGCGTTTAGTGGATTCGATGTCGTAATCGCCGTTGACGATGTCTTCGAGGGCCTTGTCGAGACCGGCCATGGGATGGCCGTGCCAGGCAATGCGCCCCTGTTTGTCGACGATGAAGGCGTGGGGGATTCCGGTTTCACCGAAGGCCTCCATGTAGGCGGCGCTTGTCTTGCCGGCGTCATCCAAGGCGACCACGTAGTTCATTTCAGCGCCCATCTTATCGACGAACGGTTTCACCTTCTGGGAGGTTTCGTCGGTGACGCCCACGATGAGGACGCCACGGTCTTTGAAGCGGTTCTGGAGTTCGGTGAGGTGGGGGATACTGGTGCGGCAGGGGGGGCACCACGTGGCCCAGAACTCGACGACGACGATCTGTTTTCCCTGCGCGGCCTTGAGATCGACCGTCTGACCCTTGATCCATTCCTTGATCTTGAGGTCCGGCGCATCCATGCCGAGTTCTGCCGCCGGGAGCGGGAACGCAGTGGCGACGGCGAGGAGGGTCGCGACGAGGGTGGCTCTCATGATGCGGCGACTCAAACACCGCGGGCCGCAAAGTCAAACCTGCGGAGTCCCTTGAAGGGACGGAGTGTTTCGGCGACAAGAGGGGGGTCGTCCGGGCCATGGATCACGGCAGGGGAATCGCCGTCGTGCTGCGGTACCGACATCGAAACTGCCATGAATGAAACGACGCATGCCGCACAGCCGACGTACCGCACCATCAAGGGTCTCCCGGAGGTGGCGGGGATTTGTTCCCTGGCGGATGCCGCGGGGCCGGGGCTGTCGGTGAACGAATGTGTGGATCGATTGAAGCGGTACCACTACGTGTTGCACCGGCTCTGGTACCTTTTCCACGCCCGGCTGACGTCGGAACCCGTGTACGAGATCAAGATGGCCTTCAGCCTGCACGGACATCTGTGCGCGCAACATGTGACCGCCATGCGGGAGCGGGTGGCGGAGATGCGGCATCCTCCGCTGGGATTGGATAAGGTTCCCCATGAGCGTCTCCGGCTGTTTTTCGATGAGATTGTGGCTGCGGCTCACACCTATGACGTCCTGGCGGCGGTTTATGGGCGGGCCTTGCCGGCGCTGAAACGGGGGTTGGAACGTCATGTGAAGGACACGAATCCCCTGGCCGACTGGCCGACGGTCCGGTTGATCCGGTTCGCGTTGCTGGAGATCGACGAGATGCTGGCCTGGGGAACCCGGGCTTTGGAATGTATGGCAGACGAACCGAAGAGCGAGGGTCTGGAGGGGTGGCTCGCTTCGCTGGACCGATGCCTGGTGGACGCAGGAGGGCTCGAAGGCGTCGATGAGGCGGGGACGGGCGACACGCCGGATGGGTTGCCTCGCTTCTCGGAGGTGCCATTCCAATACCAGCGGACGCCGCGCCGTGACGCGCGGTTTCCTGACCCGTACAATATGGGCGTGCATGCCGAAGCGTTCCTTTACACCCCGGAATTCCCGGCGTCGGCCAAGACGCTGATGATGTACTACAAGCGGCTTCGGGAGATCGACGTCCCGGAAATGATGGCGAGCATCCTGGTGGAATCGACGGATAAGCCGTGGGAATTCCACCGGGATATGACCCGCCAACTTTGGGACGAAGCGCGGCACGCGATGATGGGGGAGGTGGGTTTCGTGAAACTCGGCATCGATTGGCCGGCGCGGGTGATGGTAAACTTCACCTGGTCGAAGGGGCTGAACGAGCAACTCACGCCTGCCGAGCGGCACGCCGTGTTGTGGTTCATCGAGCAGGGGCTGATGTCGAAGACGGGCAAGCGTTACGAATGGGAAGTGGGACGCGAATCAGGCGACCCGCTCTCGGAGTTGTTCCAGGACTACGACTGGGCGGACGAGGTGTTGCACGCCCGGATCGGCCGCGAATGGTATGTGAGCCAGTTCGACGACGACGTGGAGAAGGCCGCCCGGTACGGAAGCGATTGCTGGAGCAAGGTGGTCTCGGATTGGGCGGAGTGGCAGAAATCGGGCCTGACGGAGCATCGGAACTGGTGGCCGGATTTGTACCGGGATTTCTGCGACCGAAAGGGTCTCGTGCCGGATCCTGCGGTGCTGGCGTTTGCGACGAGCTACGCCGAGACCCGGGCGGATTTGCAGCGCATCGCGGCGTCGGGATAGAGAACTGGCTGGTGGGCGGGTCGCCTATCGTTCAAAGCGTTCCCGGTTTCTCGGACGTCATACGACCTTCAACCCGATTGCCATTGTGATTCGGAATTCTGATTCATTTTTCCCTGGCTCGTTCCTGATTGCGCTCCCGACATGGCGGGCCGTTTGGCTGGCGATCCCCCTCGGCCTCGGTTGGGCGTCGACAGCGGAGTCATCGAACGCGGCGGAAGCGCGACCGGCCCGATTTCGCGCGGGGGCCGCCATCGTGGATATTTCGCCGACGAACTTTCCCGTGATCGTGAATGCGATGTTCACGGAACGGTCGGCGACGCAAACGGTGGATCGGTTGAACGTGCGGGCGCTGGTGCTGGAGGAAGGGGAAACGCGGGTCGCGATCGCGGTGGTGGACACGTGCATGATGTCGCAGGACCTGATCGATCGCGCGAAGGAGATGGCTCATCGGACCACGGGCATTCCGATGGAGCGGATGCTGGTCTCGGCGACCCACACGCACTCGGCGCCTTCCGCGATGGGTTGTCTGGGGAGCCGGGTGGATCCCCGGTACGCCGCATACCTTCCGGGACGCATTGCGGAAGCGATCCTGGCGGCGGACGGACGGCGCGCGCCGGCGGAGGTGGGGTGGGGCGGGACGGATGATTGGGAACGGACCTTCAATCGGCGCTGGATTCGGCGTCCGGACCGGATCCTGAACGACCCGTTCGGGGAGCCAACCGTGCGTGCGAACATGCATCCCGGCTATGAAAGCCCGGATGCGATCGGGCCGTCGGGACCTGTGGATCCGGGACTTTCGGTGGTGGGCATCCGGACCGCGGAGGGGCGGCCCCTGGCGGTACTGGCCAACTATTCGCAGCATTATTACGGGTCGCCGCTGTTGTCGTCGGATTACTACGGGCGTTTCGCAGATCACCTGGCGAGGGGGTTGGGGGCGGATGCGGGTTTTGTGGGAATGATGTCGCAGGGAACGAGTGGCGACCTGATGTGGATGGACTACGGGGCGCCGCGACGGGACATCGGATACGACGCATACGCGCGTGAGATCGCGGACGAAGTGCTGCGGATCTACGGGGGGTTGAACTTCCGGGCGTCGGCGGGATTGAAGATGGCCGAACGCAAGGTGCCGCTGGCGTACCGGGTGCCGGATACGAAGCGTCTGGACTGGGCGCGGGCGGTGTCGGGGGCCCTGGGAGAGCGACTGCCGCAGACGCAGGCGGAGATTTATGCCTTGGAGGCGGTCCATCTTCACGAGCGCCAGCGGACGGAGTTGGTGCTTCAGGCGCTGCGGATCGGCGATCTGGGGATCGCGACGATGCCCAACGAGGTGTACGCGATCACGGGGTTGAAGGTGAAGGCGTGGAGTCCGCTGCGACCGACGTTTGTCATGGAATTGGCGAACGGAGCGGAAGGGTACATTCCCCCGCCGGAACAGCATGTGCTGGGAGGCTACACGACGTGGCCGGCACGAACGGCGGGGCTCGAGGTGCAGGCGGAACCACGGATTGTCGAGACGGTCCTGGAATTGTTGGAGGAGGTGTCGGGCCAGCCGCGGCGCGCGACGGACACGCCGCCGGGACCGTACACCGAACGGGTGCTGGCGGATCGGCCGATTGCGTACTGGCGGCTCAACGAGATCGTCGTGCCGCGCGCGGCGGATGCGAGCGGGCGCGGGAACGAGGCGGAGTACGAGCCGGGTGTGGCGGTCTATCTGCCGGGTGTCGGAAGCGGGTCGGGTGTCTCGCCGAAAGCGGCGTTGACGCCGTCGGCATTCTCCGGACCGGACGGGTTGAATCGGTCGCCTCACTTTGCGGGCGGCCGCGTGAAGGGGCGGCTGCCGGGATTGGGGAACGAATACACGGTGACGTTCTGGTTCTGGAACGGGCTGACGCACCTGGCGCGGCCGGTGACGGGCTATTTGTTTTCGCGCGGCCAGGACGGGGACCGACAGGCGGCGGGGGATCACCTGGGAATTGGCGGGACCTCCGTTCCGGAGGCGGCGGGCCGTTTGTTTTTCTTCAATGGCAATGGGCGGAACCCACTGCTCGCGGGCCGGACGTTTCTGGGTGAGAAGACGTGGCACCACGTCGCCGTCGTTCGGAGCGGGAACCGGGTGGCGGTTCATCTGAATGGCCAGGCGACGCCGGAGATCGAGGGAGTGGCGGAAATGACCGGACTTCTCGAGGGGGGCGAAGTTTTTCTCGGCGGGCGCAATGACGGTTTCGCGGGATTGGAGGGGAAGCTCGACGAAGTCGCGGTGTTTGATCGGGTCTTGGATGCCCGGTCCATTGCGGCGCAGTTCGTGGCGTCCGGGTTGCCCGTGCCCCCGCCGGCGCGGACGCCCACCGAGTCCCAGCCGCTCTCGCCGGCGGAGTCGTTGTCGAAGTTTCGAGTCGCGCCGGGATACCGAGTGGAATTGGTGGCGGCGGAGCCGTTGGTGATGGACCCGGTCGCGATCGACTGGGACGTGCAGGGTCGGCTTTGGGTGGTGGAGATGGCAGACTACCCGCTTGGAATGGACGGTCGCGAAAAGCCGGGAGGCCGGGTGCGGGTGCTGGAGGACACGGACGGGGACGGGACGATGGACAAGTCGACCCTCTTTGCGGAGGGGCTGAGGTTCCCCAACGGAATCCTGACATGGCGCGGGGGTGTGTTCGTGACGGCGGCCCCGGAGGTGCTTTACCTGACGGACTCGGACGGGGATGGACGGGCGGACAAGACGGAGGTGGTGCTGACGGGATTTCTGGAGGGCAACCAGCAACTGCGGGTGAACGGGCTGCGTTGGGGATTGGACAACTGGGTGTACTGCGCGGCGGGCGGCCATCATCGCGGGCACGCGTCCGAGACGCGGGTGCGCTCCGTGCGGACGGGGAAGGAAGTGGCGGTGGGAAGCCGGGACCTCCGCTTCCGCCCGGACACGGGCGAGGTGGAACCGGATTCCGGGCCCACCCAGTTCGGGAGGAACCGGGACGACTGGGGGCATTGGTTTGGCACGCAGAACAGTTGGCCGTTGTGGCACTACGTCCTGCCCGATCGTTACCTTCGACGAAACCCGCACGTGGCCGCGCCGGACCCGGTCCGGCAGGTGATGCGGCCCATGAACCCGAGAGTCTTTCCGGCCAGCCCGCTGGAAAAACGATTTCACAGCTTCGACCAGGCCGGTCATTTCACATCGGCGTGTGGCGGGATGGTGTACCGGGACGATCTCCTTTTCCCGGGCGTTCCGGGACTCCAGGGGTTCGCGTGCGAGCCATTCCATAACCTGGTGCACCGGGAAGTGGTCGTGGACGACGGCGTCAGCTTCTCGGCGAGCCGCGCGCCCGGGGAAGAAGCGTCCGAGTTTCTGGCCTCGGAGGACCGATGGTGCCGGCCGGTGATGGTGCGGACCGGGCCCGATGGGGCGCTTTGGGTGGTCGACATGTACCGGTACATGATCGAGCACCCGCAATGGCTGCCGGAAGCGGGACGGGCGGAGTTGATGCCGCATTATCGGGAAGGGGACGACAAGGGGCGGATCTACCGGGTGGTGCCCGTGGGTTCGGGCGATGGCCGGGGCGGGCGCACGCCGGTGCGTCTGGATGCACTGACGTCCGCGGCGTTGGTGGGGGCGTTGGATTCGCCCAACGGCTGGCAACGGGACAAGGCCCAGCAGTTGCTGCTCTGGCGAAGGGACCGGACCACAGTGCCGCTTCTCGAGTCGCTGGCGATCTCCTCGTCCAATCCGGCGGCGCGGGTTCATGCCCTGGCGACGCTGGACGGGCTCGAGGCCCTGGCTCCGGAGCACGTGGAACGGGCGTTGCGGGATTCGCATTCCGGGGTGCGGGAGAACGCGGTGCGCTGGGCGGAATCGCGGGCGACTCCAACCGTGGTCTCGACGGCGTTGACGTTGGTGAACGATCCGGATGCGAAAGTTCGCCTTCAACTGGCCCTCACGCTGGGCGAGTGGAAGGAACCCCAGGTGGGCGAAGCGTTGGGGCGGTTGGCGATCGCCAACGTCGAGGAGCCGTTCCTCGTGGCGGCCGTCCTCAGTTCGGGACTGCCGCACCGGCGGGCCCTCGCCAATGCGACGGTGGCCGCCGGAGATCGGTCGATGGAGATCCTGGCGGAACCCCTCCTTCAATTGGGATTGGCCGTGGGCGACCGGGACGCCGTGGCGGCGTTGATGCGCCCAATTCTCTCCGTGAGGGACGGAAGGCATTCGCCGGCCCAGATGGCGCTCTTCCTCCGTTTTCTCGAAGTGTTGGGGCGCCAACGACAGTCGCTCGCGGAGTTGCGCACGGCCGGAGTGGACGGCGATGCGTTGCGTGAGGTGTTGAAAGGCGTCGGCACACTCTTCGACGACGCGGAAGCCGCCGCGGGGGATGAACGGGTCGAGCCCGCGGGACGGGTCCTGGCGGCGTCGCTGATGACGCGGGATGCCGGGCGGCGCGGGTTGGGAGTGGTGTCGCTGGCGGGTTGGCTGAAGCCCCAGACCACGCCCGAGGTCCAGCAGGCCGCGGTGCGGGCCCTGGCCGCGACCGCAGCTCCGACGGTTCCGGAAGTTTTGCTTCGGGCATGGAAGGGGTATGGGCCGGGGACGCGGACTGTGGTTTTGGACACGTTGTCCGGGCGCGGGGAATGGGCCCTGGAACTGGTCCGGGCAGTGGCGGCCGGCGATGTCGTGGAAGCTCCGTCCCTCGACGCGGCGGCGCGGGCGCGTCTGATGCGCCACTCGAACCCCGCGGTTCGGGATGCGGCAGCGCGTGTGTTCGGGGCCTCGACGACGACGGGACGGGGACCAGTGGTTGCGGCCTTCGGGCCGGCGCTGGCGCTGCGCGGCGACGCAGCGAAGGGGGCGACGACGTATGCGAAGCTATGCGTGGCGTGCCATCAGCGCGACGGCCAGGGCAACGAGGTCGGGCCGGATCTTCGTTCTGTCGCGGGGCATCTGCCGGAGAAGTTGCTGGCCAACATCCTCGACCCGAGCCTGGACGTGCAGCCGGGATTTCAGGCGTACCAATGCCTGCTCACGGATGGCGAAGAGCTGTACGGGGTCATCGCGGCGGAGACGGGCAACAGCGTGGTGATGAAACTGGTCGACGGCTCGACGCGGACCATCCGCCGCGGAGACATTGAGGAACTGCGCGGTTCAGCGTTGTCGCTGATGCCGGAGGGATTGGAGGCGGGATTGGAGGTGCAGGATCTCGCTGATCTGCTCGCCTTCCTGAAGGCTAAGCCGTGAGAACGCGGGGATGGTTCGTGTTCTCGACTGTTTCCCGCAGTCGCTCGAGGGCGACGCCCCAAAAAGCCTTCAAACGCTGCGCATCCTCGGGACTGTCGAGCTTGCTGTGCTGAACCTGGACCAGCGTCTTCGACTCGGTGCGGGGCCAGAAAAAGACTTCGACGTGGGTGCGCCCGTCCTTCCACTTGATCCGGATAGACTTGTACGGAGTGGATTTTCGGATGCGCCACCCTGATGAATCGAGCCAACTGGACCGCACGTCGTCGTCGGTCCATGCGGCGAAGAGGCGCATGATGCCGGCGTTGATGGTCTTTCCGGCATTGGCGGAGAAGCCGTCGTCCTTCTGGTGTTTATCCCGCAATCCCCGGGCCTGTTCGTACGCGACGGTGATCATCTGCTGCCACCAGTCGGCGGTTTCTCGTTGCGCGATGATGGCCACGATCTGCGGATGGGTCATCTCGCGGGCACCCGCGGCGTCGAGGTATTCGTACCATTCACCCCATCCCCGGCCGGTGCCTTTCCGGACGGCGGCGTCTGTGATGCCTCCGCCCGTGATGCGGGAAGGTTCCAAGGGAGGCGTTGTGGTTCTGGGAGTTTTGGGTGTTTTCGATCTGCCGGCTGTTTTCATAACGAATCCATGTGGTGAAAAATCAAAATCATCTCGAGTCACTCAACGAACTT
>JBBQIU010000042.1:0-10105 GCA_038325245.1 Verrucomicrobiota bacterium | reverse complement strand
ATAACGACGCGCAAAGTACGGATCGTCCCTCATCATCTGCAGAACTTCGGCATCGGACTGCTGAATTCCGTAGATCGCGGTCACAAGTCCCAGAAAGAGGATGACAAGGAAATACCCGTGCATCTGGGATCGATTGCGAATGATCTGATAGCCCAGCCCATACAGGAACGTCCCGAAGATCCAGCCACGCAGCGTGGACAGGGCGACGAGGAACGGGGGCATTCCGGGGATGAGTGAGAACGGCAGGTACGCCAGGCAAAGGCCGTAAAAGGCGATCAAGGCATTGGACGTTCGTCCCTGTGGAAAGAAGTTCTTGAGGGATCCCCCCGACCTCAGGAAAACGACAACAAGTGCGACAATCAGCACAATGTCGTATGCGAAGGTCGTCAGCGGAGACCGGTAACGCAGTTTGAGCCAGCCATGGAAGAATCCGATGCCCAGAGCGGCGACGACGGTCAGATTGACGAAGGCGTCCTTTACGACGACTGCCCAAAGGCGCCCGAACAGCGACTGGACTTCCGCCGGCTGCTCCTTGCTTCCTCCCTGAACGCCCTCCCGGGGGGCGCGATCCACGGTCTCTTGCGGCATGGCTGTCGAACAACGGCTCGCGTGATCGGAGAGTCGACCCTTTTCGACAGCCGACGACGAACCCGGCTCGTCTAACAGCACGGGCGGGTCGCAACAATCCTTTTCCTTCCCAGGTCCACCCATACCCCCGAAGGGCGAAAAAACGGGCGAGGCGTACTCCTGGGAATCCATCATCCCCTCCCTCCGCAATCGGTTATCCGTATTGAAGGACGCGTCCTGGCGACGCTGGCCTTTCATCCCACCCCTGTTTCGCGACCTGAAGAGGGCCTGCGCATCCACCGACGCAGGGCTTGCTGAACGGGCATTTCGAATCGGAAATAGGCGATGCACGAGATCGCGCAGGTGGCGATGAACGTTGTCAGAACGAGAGCGAACACCACGAACGGGGGTAGATCGAGCGAAGCTCGAACCAGCACCGCCTTGAGGTATCGAAGGACCAACTGATGAACCATGTAGAAGGCGAAGCTGCTGAGCCCCAGCACGTGGATCCAAGGATGACTCAGATGGCGTGCCAGAAGGCTCCGTCCCGCCGCAAGACCAACAATCAGGCAGACGACTCCGGGCATGGGGACGAGCGCGATCCGGGACCACCAGGGGAAGGAATTCCTGAAGCACACCGTCAGAACCAGCCACGCGATTCCCACGCCTTGCAGGAGTGCGGCCCGCCGCTCGGAGACGAGGGCGCCTCGGGAGACCCCGATTCCGAGACAGACTCCCACAGCAAAGTCGACCGTTCGAACAGGTGCGAAATGCTCCCCGTAATAGAACTCGGAGGCGGCGTCGTGTGCTGGAACCAGCCAGCCCACGGCGAGGTAGACGAGAACCGCCAGCGCCCAGGACACGGCGAGTCCTGGGCGATGCCCTGCGCGGGATGCCGCCAGCCAGATCAAGACAGGGGTCAGGACATAAAAGAACGCCTCGCAGCTGATGCTCCAGGAGACGGAATTGAGATAGGCGTGATACGGAGGCAGCGCGAACGGCATCCAAGATTGGACCAATCCCAGATGGAGGGGCACCGCCGCCCAGTCCAGGGGCAGCGTGGGACTGGCCATCGATACCGGAATGGCCAGGAGCAACGTGGCGAGATGCATCGGATAGATCTTTGAGAAGCGATCCCAAAGAAAAATTCGGTAATCCCTGCCCAGGACCACGGTCCGGAAGGTCGCCTCGTAATTGTAAGCCAGGATGAACCCACTGAGCACGAAGAAGAAAGTCACCCCCAATCCGCCGATCGTGAAAACGGGACTGGTCCTGAGCGCTTCACAGCCCGGCAGAAAGATGACGTGGTTCAGGAAGACTAGAATCGCCGCGTAGAACCGGGCGCCCGTCAGGGCAAGGACTTCAGGGCGTTTCATGCTTCCGTCATCTCCTACGACCCTCGGTCGACGCAGGTCGCCTCGACATCGAAGGGCGGTTCTACCGCGGCGCACGGGGCGAGTGTCGAGAGGAAACCCCGTTGGAACATAGGACGGCGGGACGGACGGCTTGCGCCGTCCGGAGGGTGTTCGTTACCGTCCCCATCGACCGGCCCCTCACGGGCCTCATTTTCATGACGGAATGTAAGGCTCCGAAACCCGTCTCCCACGACGCCGCGATCGCCAACCTCAGCAGTCTCGGCATCCTTTTGGTCGTTCTTGGACACTCGTCCCCGACCCGGCTCGCCGTGGTCGAAACCTCCTCCGAACTGGTCTTTCGGGAAGTGCTGACGGTCATCAGCCTTTTTCACATGCCGTTGTTCTTCTTCATCAGCGGCTACCTCATGGCCCACAGCCTGGCGGCCGACCCGGGCCGAAAACTGAACTTCAGCCGCTTCGTGATCGGGAAGGCGAAACGCCTCCTCCTTCCGTACTGGGCCATCAGCACGTGCGCATTTCCACTGAAGACGCTGATGAGTGGCGAGGCGATCCGGCCTCTCGATTTTTCGTTGAAGGACTATGTGATCTCGTTGGTCATGCCCTGGCAGAACACGATCATTTTCTTTTGGTTTCTGCCGACCCTCTTCCTGGTGTTCCTAGCCGCCCCAATCCTCCTCAAGGCGGTCAACAGCTCCTCGCTGGCTCTTCGCATCGGCCTCACGATCGGGCTCGCGATTCCCAGTCTGGTGATCACCCCGGTCTTCTGGATGGATCCGCTGAATTACCGAGGGGCCGCTGCACACCTCGGCACGTTCTGGCTGGGCATGCTGTGGCGAAGTCGCGGCCCGGTGCTCACCCCACTCGGAAACGCGTGGCTTGGTGGAAGTGCCGCACTCGTCTTTGCCACGCTCGTGCTTGCGAACTACGCCAGGGTGACCCCGGAATCACCCCTGTTCCAGGCCGCGATCCATCTGGCACTCGCCTGGACCGGGGTTGCCACAAGCTACGGTTTTGTCCAACTCGCCACCCGCCTGGGGCTCACCCACGTTCCATGGATCGACGGCCGATCGTACCAGATCTACCTGCTCTCCTGGTTTCCGCAGATGTTCGTGAAGATCGCCATCTTCCGATGGATGGGCCTGGGCTTCTGGCCGTCGGCGGGGCTGATGTTTGTCAGCGGACTCCTTGTGCCGGTGGCGGTGGCCCGCCTGGTGGAACGTCGATTCCCCCAATTGAAGCCGTACCTTGGAATGTAACCATGAATGAACCCCAAGCCGTTCCTGGAGCCCTCCTTTTGGCCTCGGCTGCCTTCGGGGCAGGCCGTCCAGCCCGGCATATCTTCCTCTGCGCCGACCCCACCGAAACGAAGTGCGCGCCGCGCGAAGCGGGGATCGCGTCCTGGGAGTTTCTCAAACGACGACTCAAGGAGCGGGGACTTGAGGCGCCAGGCGGGGTGATTCATCGGACCAAGGCGAACTGCCTCCGCGTGTGCGTGCTCGGACCCATCGCCGTCGTCTACCCCGACGGTGTCTGGTACCACTCCTGTTCCCCCGCCGTCCTGGAGCGCATTATTGAGGAGCACCTGATCGGGGGAAGAGTCGTCTCGGAATTCGCGTTTGCCGTGGCGCCAGAGCTGGCGACTACGCCTGCCCTGTTCCGAAGTCCCGGGCCCGGCCCCGGGTCTCAGCCACCACAGGCCGGTTGAGGAAGCCCATTCGTCGCTTCCCTCCCCCGTCGCTACGAGGGTCCCCGCGCGGCCACCGTGGAGGTCGAGGCCAACTGCTCCCGAAGGATTCCCAAGAGCGCGGCGAAGCGTGCTGCGTTTCCCGCATTGACCGCAGCCAGGCGCTCGTGTCCGTCAAGGCTAAGGGCCATGATTTCCTCGCGGCTGAGATCCCGATCCTCCAATTGCAGCGGACCGAGGGATTCGGGAACCGCGAGGTCCGCCATTTCGAAAAATTGATCCAGGCAGAGGGTATCGAGCAGCTCGCGGACCTGCGCCGTCGGTCGGTTGAGGACAATGCGAATTCGCGGCCCTGCGTTTTCCGGAATCGCAGGTCCCTGGGCCAGACGGAGCAGAACACCGACGAAGGTGCTATCCATGCGGGGACACGTGGAGAGTTCGATGACGAGGGTCGAGAATCCCCTCAACACGACTTGATCGAGAAGGATCTCGAAGCGGCCGCTCTCCTTGCAGATGCCGGAGCCCACGACGCCTACCCACGCGAGGTCTCCGCCGGCAAACGCCGGGAAAGTAGTGCCAGGAGTTGTATTCATCGGAGGCATCACCCGCGCTTCAACCTAGGCCCGTCGTCGTCGTCCATCAAGGGGCCGGCCTGAACCACCCAGAATCCGCGTCAGGGCGAACTGAAGGACCAAACCTCCCTCCTGGGAACCTCCCACCAACTGGCGGTTGCTCCGCAAGAGCTCCTCCATGGCCTGAACCAACTCATCACGGGAGTAGTTGGCGGCGTGTTGGGCGGCGCGAAATAGGACGAATGCGTTGATCTCTGCCGGGTTGTAGCGCCGGTCGGTCGAAAAACGGTCGGCTGGCACATTCTTCAATTGGGATGCGAAAGCGCGATAGTCGGAGCTCAGGCGGATCAGCCCTTCGCGGATCATCTCCTTCGAGAGCAGCATCGCCCGCACTTTGCCGATCAGCCCATAGAGAAGGCCGATCTCGCTCTTCTGGCGGTCAGACTTCATCGACCAGAGTTCCTCATCCAAGTGGCGTAGCGCGCGCGCCAGATGTCGTTCCCCGAGCGCGTCGCCGAGGGCGAAGGCCCGCGCGTGGCGTCCCCGGGTCACGATCGCGTTGACGTCGGCCACCGTGACCATCTCTCGATCCCCCACGTAGGTCGCGAGCTTCTGGGCCTCGGACGCCAGAAGGCGGGCGTTGGGACCGACCTGTTCGACGAGCGCGGCAAGAGCTTCGCCGTCGGCGCGTCGCCCCAACGATCGCAATTCCCCCGCCGCGAGCGTCTCGGCCTTGTCACGCCAATCGCGATCGTCCCCGCTCAAGCCCGGGAAATGCTCCACGTCGGCGATCTTTTCGACCGCCTTATAAAACCCACGCCGACGGTCGATCTTTCCTGCGCTCAGAAGCAGTCGGACACCGTTCCATCGGAATCGGGTGAGATCCCGCGCCAGTTCGGAGACCGCTTCCACCACGGCCTGGGCCTCGGAGACGCGGTCTTCGCCGAGAAAATTGCAGGCGCGAAACCAGATCGACTTGGTGCCTCCAAAAAACGGAAGCGTTTGCAAGGCCTCCCACAGGCGTCGCAAGGCCTTGAGGGCCTCTTCGGAATGGGCGGCGCCGGCGTCCAGAACCTCCTCGTCGGCGCCGGGGTTCTCGATTCTCCATGCGTCGAAAATCTGCTTCGCCCTCCGTTGGACAGCGAAGTCATCCTCGCCCCAGACGAGGACAAAGGGGGCCGGACCAGCGACATCGGGCATCAGAGTCCTTCGTCATCGGGCCGATCCTGCGACTCGGCCTGGTCCTGGTACTGTTGCAGGATTTCTGATGAATCCTCGACCTGCTCGAAGAGCGGCTGGGCGACGAGGATGGGACGGCCATGAGCAACCGCCAAGGCGATGCAATCACTCGGCCGCGCGTCCACCTCCACCAGCTTGACTCCGAGTTCATTCTCCTCCTTGAGGATCAGACGCGCGAAGTACGTCTGATTCCGCAACTCGGAGATGACAATCCGTTCCAACGAAATCCCAAACCCCTTGAAGATGCTGCTGATCAAGTCGTGGGTCAGGGGCCGCTCGTTGTGCGCCTTGCGAAGGAAGTTGGAAATCACTCGACCGATCCCCGTCTCCACTTGGATGACGAACACCTTCTCATCGTTGCCGATGAAAACGGCGACCCCCCCGGCGGCTGGCAGGATGCCGCGTACTTGCACCGGCACCACGTCCTGCTTCATGGCGCGACTGTGTTACCCCGCACAACAAAAGACAAGCCGCCCGGCGATCCGACCTGAAATCGATAAAGCGGTGCGGCGAACCTGGGACACTGGATCACGGGGTCATTGCGCCGCCAGGGCCGCCTCAATGGCTTGGACGACTTCCGGGTCGTCCGGGGCCTTGCGGGGGTTGAACCGCTTCAACACCTTGCCATCCGAGGTCACCAGAAACTTGCCGAAGTTCCATTCGATGTCTCCGGGGAAAGCGGCTTCCTTGCCCGTGAGGGCCGTGTAAAGGGGATGCTGGTCGGTTCCCTTGACGTGCAGTTTCTCCATGAGCGGAAACGAGACGTCGTAGGTCGCCTTGCAGAACTCTTTGATCTGAGTGGCCGTGCCCGGTTCCTGCGAGCCGAAGTCGTTGCACGGGAATCCGATGACGCTGAAACCCTTGTCCTTGTATTTCTTCTGGAGCTTCTCCAGGCCGCTGTACTGGGGCGTGAGGCCACACTTGGACGCCACGTTCACGACAAGCATCAACTTCGCCTTCTGGGCTTTCAAAGAGGTGTCCTTGCCGTCGATGTCTTTCAGGGGTATTTCGGCGACGTTTTTCATGGGGTCCGCAAAGGCCAACGCCGCGGTCAGGGCGCCAGCCAAGATCAGCAGTGGGGTCGGGAATCGCATACGCGACGCAACTTGAGCCGGTAGCGTCGCGTGTCAAATGCTAAGAGCCTGTCTGAAAATTCAAAGGATCCCTTCGAATTTGTGGACAGGCTTTACGCCGGAACGATTCCGTTGCGATCAAGGGGCCTCGCGCGAAGACGCCAAGAACGCGAAGGAATTCGGGGGGGGAAACTTTGGGATGAGGATATCGCGGGCGACCTCACCGTTCGGTTCTCGTTTCCACTCCACACAGAATCATGGTTCAGGCTTCTCCTTCTTCGCGGCTTCGGGTCTTCGCGTGCGTCAGGACTGAATCGTGCCGGCTACGGCTCGACGCCTCGAAGTTCCACGTTGTCGACACCCTCGATCCGATTCAGGGCGCGGATCAGCTCCTCGGGCCGGCGCCCGACCGCGAGTCGCACCCGGTAGGTGTACTCGAGGGCCGCGCCCTGCCGCGCGGTCGACACGGCTATGGTCTCGCGCGACGACATCTGCGTCCGGAACAGGTCGCCGGCCAGGGTTTCGATGTCCTGCCCGACACCCGCCCTGAGAATCAGGTCAAATTCGGGCCGGGAACCGCCCAGCATTGCGCCCCGCTTTCCCAACAACCAAGCCGCCAACGTCACCGCCAGCAGGCACTCCACCGCCACCACCATGCGCCCTGCCCCCACGGCCATGCCCACCACCACGGCAAAGATCACGAACGCCGTGTCGCGCGTGTCCCGCACCACCGTCCGGAATCGCACGATACTCAGCGCCCCCACCAGGCTGAAGGCCCGGGCCACGTTGTCCCCGATGACCTGTGTCACCGCGGCGATGAGGATCGACACGAGGACCAGGGTGGCCGGCAGATGCGAGGAACCCTCGTCCCGTCGCGTCAATCGGTAAACCATCGCCACCACAAACCCGGAGATCAACGACCCGGCAAGGCGGATACCGACTTCACGCGCGGAGACCTCCGGGCCGCTGTTCCACAGACTCTGCAGCAGGTCGTTCATAGTGCGATGAACGCCCCGGGACGGGCCCGGGGCGTTCGAAACACTACGCACCCACTGAATTCGGCGGCGAGGCTGGATTCACAACTTCCGGAACGTCCCGTCCACCCCCCAGACGTACGCGTAACCGTCACCGCCGCCGCCATTCGGAGCTCCGATCACCAGGGCCTTTACGTTGCTGGCTGCCAACTCCGCCAGGATTTCATCCGACACCCCCGGATCCAGGCGGGGTTCGAAGAGGAATTCCTCGAAGAAATTGTGGTGCCCCGGCTGGTAGGTCTGAGACCACTCATTGCGGAGCACGATCTCCCCACTCGCCAAACCTTTGATCCGCGTCGTAATCCACGCCTGCGCGTGGGCCGTGTAACCGGCACTCGCCCCCTTGGGCGGGGCCGGCCACCAGAAGGAGGTCCGCACCTCCACGCCTCCCACCTGGAGTGTCCGTTCCTGTTTCAGACTTTCAGCCGTCACCGGCGTGACCGGCGCCAGTTGGACGTATTCCATCGTCGTGTTCGTCGGGCCGAACCCACCGATTCCGGGCAGGTAGCCCAGCGTGGGTTGCGCCACCGCGTACTTCACCGACAGTTCCAGCCGATGGTCCGCAAGCGTCACCAACGGCCCTTCCCGCGATGACGTCTGCCCGATTCTCGAGGTCCGCAGTTCCAGCTCGCGGCGTCCATTCCCCGCGCCCTGGCTCCAAGCCTCCGACAGAAACTCCGAGCCACGTCGGAAGGTGTAGCCGGGCAATTGCTCCGGCGGCCCTCCGAAGCCGGTCTGATTTGTTCCCTCCAGCCATGTCCCTTCCAGATGCGTGTACAGGCTGCGTCCGAGGTCGGCGTCCTTCAACCCGGTCGTCCGGAGCCGGAACGCCCACTGCGATTTCAATCGGTGTTTGGCGATCAAGTCGCCCTGCTCGCCCTGGAAGACCTCGTAACGATTCGTCGTCGCCAACAGCCAGGGTGTGAACGTCCGCTCGGGCAGGGTCGGGACTTCCCGAATCTGTCTCACGACCAGTCGACGGTCCGGCAGTTCCTTCTTGTACTCAAAATCGAGCGTGAACCGCTTTTTGCTCGGGAACTCGGCTTCGTAGCTTATCGCCGACTGATTCAGCAGGGTCAGGAGGTTCTGGTAATCGGACTCCCAATCCATCACCCGCCCTCCAAGGGGAACGAGGCTCGATTTCCGTTCCAGGGTCAGGGATGGACTCGGACCAAAGAAGAAAGCCGTGACCTTCTCGGGGATGGCCGTGCTGTCGGGGTTGGTCACCGAAACAGCCCCCGCCTGCGTAACCAGGGTCCCATTGACGTAACGGCCGCCATCCTTCGACACCTCCAACGTCCCCACACCGTTCGCCAATTCGAATTCATCCGGCGTGGAGGGATGAACCAGGACGGCCATGCCCACCCCATTCTCATCCACCCCGTGTCGCAGCCGCTCCAGGTAGGCATTGTCGTTGTAAAAACTCGCGTAAACCTTCCGAAGCGCCCGGAACACTCCCCGCTCCTTCTCCTCCGTCGCATCGCAGTGGCTCGGTCCGCTCCCGTCGCCATCCAGTTCGTCCGCCAGGCAGCCGCTGAAGCTGTCGTAAAGCCCGGCCCCGCTGAACTGCTCGCCGTCCTCGACATTGGTCGAACTGCGGAACCGGATCGGCCGGTTCGCGTTGAGCCCCGCATCCTGGAGAGCCTTCAGGACCGCGGCGCGTTGCACCGTCGAGAAATCGGCGTCCTCGGTGATGATTTCCCGAATCTCTTCCAGCGCCGATTGGACCGCCGCCATGTCCGGAGGCCAGGCCATTCCTGCCAGACGATCCCGGATCGCGGTCTTTAAGGGGATGCCCCCCGCCAGGGCCTGGTCCATGTAGCCGTCCCAAAGGTCAAAGGTCAGAGCCAACGCGGGAGCCGGTGTGTTGTCGGGAATCCGCCGTCGGAGCACGCCGAAGTTGGCTGCCTTGCCGCCGACCCGTCCCATGTCGGAAGGACGAAGGGTGTCAGCCGGCAGGCTGATCTGACCCGTCACGCCCTTCGTGGGAAGATTCAGCGGCGGCGGCACCTTGAGGGCTAGAATCTCCGCCCGGATCAGGGGATCCACGACGCCGTCCACGGCCTCGAGCGACAAATGGCAACCTTCGAACTCAGCCACCGCACGGATCATCACCTCCTGGTTCGTCCAAGCCTGCACCCGGTTCCTCATCACTTCGTCGGCCACATACACAAAGGGAATACCGAACGACTGGGACAGGAGCGCGACGTGGGAATTGGGCGTTGCCGGGGTCAGCGTCACGATCCCCGCCAGGGGCGGGACTTCCGAGGGAACCTGGTCGGTCAACAGCACATCGTCGGGCCGAAGGCGCGCCTCGCGATACGCGGCGCCGATCTCGCCGCCCGGCACGAACACCATCCGCCCGAGGGCCCACCCGGGTGAGTAACATTCGTCGCCCACCACCCACCGGCTCGCGGGACTGACCGGAATCCCCCGGGCCGCAAACCAGTCCCCATGTTCCCGGGCCACGGCGGACTGCTCAAATGTCGGCAGGTAGAGCGCCTCGACACCCGGCCGCCGCTGGATCATCGCCCGCACGATCTCGAACCATTCCGCCACC
>JBBQIU010000041.1:0-10110 GCA_038325245.1 Verrucomicrobiota bacterium | reverse complement strand
ATCGTTCCGGGAGGTCGAGAACTCAAGGCGCGCGACGGTATAAATCACGCACACGATCGCCATGAGCACCTGGGGCCAGAAGAACCAGCGCGGATAGCGCAGAACGTGGTGCGCGACCCATTGGAGGACGCGGATCAGGATCGTGTTGCCCGGTTCAGCCATCTTCGAAGCAAAGGACCGAATACTGCCCAACCGCCCGTGCCCGATGCAACGTCCGGACCATTCTGTGCGCGTGAGGGATTCGGATCAAAGAACGCGCCGTGCCAACTCCCGGACCCGCGGTTTGGCGCGTTCGAACGCCTCCCGAAGTTCCAAAAGGTCCGGGATCATTGCCGCGACCAGCGCCTCCTCGATCTGTTCTGGCTTTAGCCCGTCGTGCCGGATCATGAAGTCGATGTCGGCTATGTCCTGGGCATCGTCACCGCGCATCATCTTGGTCAGGATGAGATCGAGCGTCGCGGGGCGGAAAAGTCGCAGCCAACGCGTGGGTGGGCGCAAAATAGGGACAAGGTGCTGCTCCCACTCGGCTCGAAGAAAGACCTGGTCGGCGCGGAAGAGGTGGGTGATGTAAAGGCCCCGCGGACGAAGTTCCAGATTTGTCGCTTCCTGGGCATCCCAGAAGCGGTCGTCAGCGGAAAGGCCTTCCAGGTCGGCCAGTGGAATGATGGCATCCAGATCCTTCGACTCCGCGACGTCGACGGCCGGCTCGTTGAATCCAAGTTGGAGTGCTGCGCGGCCGTAGAGGATCAGTCTCGTCGGATGATCGAGATGCCCGTCCAGCGTCTGAACGATGAGAGACGCATTATCCATGGCCAGGGGAAGGGGGGGTGGGGCGAATCCACTCGGTGACGGTCTCAACCCCGCGTCGCGTGATTCCCGTCATGGCCACAAACCGCGTCGGATGGGGAACCACACTGGACTTGGGGGGAGGAGTTGGTGGAACTCTCGCGAGCAATCCCGTCCAGAAAGGGTTTTGCGGCTCGAATCTTCGACCGCATTCGGCGACGTATCGGACGATTACCTCACAACGTTCCAGTTTGGCCAGGTAGGCGATCTCTTCCGGAGCGTTCCCTTGGGCGCCAAGCATTGCCGCCCCTAATCTCAACGTCTGAGGATGATATCGGAGTGCGGGGTTCAAAAGCGCCAGGGCGAGTTCGGTGTCCGAGAACTCCTCAATCGCAGGCAACCGCTCCGGGGGCGGCTCGTCGCTTTGGTAGTAGTCACATCCTCTGTGAATCGCGAGCTGCTCCAAGCCCCGGGCATCCAATCCCAGCTTCTGCGCCTTTCTCAATAGAGGCGAAAGATGCGTGGTGGTGCCCAACTTGGCTGCCAATGTCAACCCTCCCATGACGTCGAGATGCTAGTCTCGGATGTCCACTCGGCCAATGCCTTCTTCACGGCTCTTTCTTCGCCCCACCCCCGGTCCCGGGTTCCCACGCCTCCGTTCCAGCAACCGCCTGTCGCTGCCTCAGGACCGCCAACGCCTCGCGCGCGGCCTCCGATTCCGCGGTCTTCTTCGTCTTGCCGGCGCCGCGCCCCAGAAGTTCCCCCCGGTAGCTGACCGCGCACTCGAAGCTCCGGTCGTGATCCGGACCCGTCACGGCCATGAGTTGATACACCGGCGCCTCCGCCGACTCCGCCTGCAACAACTCCTGCAGTTCGCCTTTCGGATTGTGGAAACTCGGCAACGCATCCAACTGGCCGAACGCATCCCGAAATCGCTGGAGCACGAACGCCCGCGCCGCCGGAAAGCCCCCGTCCAAAAAGATCGCGCCGACCAGCGCCTCGAAGGCATCGGCGAGCGCCGAACCCCGATCCCGTCCCCCGGTCGCCTCCTCGGACCGGCTCATCCGAAGGAACTCCCCCACGCTCAGGGCCCGGCTCTGGATCGCCAACGTCCGGCGATTCACCATCTCCGCGCGCGCCTGCGTGAGCGGCCCTTCACCCAGCTCTGGAAATTTTTCGTAGAGCTCCAGGGTAAGGACCAACTGCAACACGGCGTCCCCCAGGAACTCCAACCGCTGGTTGTGCGGCGTTCCCGCCCCTTGATCATGGGTGATCGAGGGATGGGTCAGTGCCAGTTCGAGCAATTCCCCATCGCCAAACCTGCGGCCCAACGCTTCTTCGAGCGCTTCCACACTCGGACCTCGCCCGGTCGGAGCCGGCCGAGACGTCGGCTTGCCCTTGGGGCTTTCCGGTTCGCTCCCCTCCTCCGGAGTGCCGATTTTCATGAAGGACACGATCAGGCAGACGGCGCGGGCGTCGTGTTCGCAGTCACCCCGCAGGTCTCCGCCTCGGTCTCCGCCTCGGTTTCGGATTCCAGCTCCAGGCAGGCGGACGACACCTCCGCGGGAGACATTTCTGGAACGAAGGGTTCCTCTGTGGGAGAGCCCTCCACCGGGAGGCCCACCTCCAGCAGTTGCGCAACATCCCGTTGAACCTGTTCCAACTGATCCAACTTGAGGTCCGGGTCCGGGATTGTGAACACCTCCCCGGAGCGCGGCAGTTCGTACACGAAGATCCGGCGCCCGCCCTGGCGTAGTTGTTCCCGCATCTTCAGGACCCGCTTCCGTTCGAGCATGACCGCCAGAATGAATGCCGCCGGTTGCCACGACGGATCATTAAGTTCCAGCAAACGTCGAAGCAGTGACTCCGCGCTATCCCTCTGAATCGCCTCGGGCGGCGGCGGTGGCGCAACCGTGAATACGCCCTGCCAATGCGACACGAATCCCTTCCGATCGGCGGAGCCGTGGCGGTGCTGGGACTCCCAGCAGGCGGCACAAATGTCGATCCGCTCGAACCCGGAACGCTGCTCGGAAAGCACCGTGTGGTACGGAGCCTTGTCAGTAAACGCGCGTCCGCAGGACTGGCAGACACGCGCACGGGCCTGGATATTCCAGTCGTTCATTCCTCGCGGCGGCAAAAAATAGCCGGCCAGTATTTCCACGGCGCGAATCCGGGCAACAGCAATATGGCCCGGATTTTTTTAGGGATGACAACGGCCTGCGCGCGTGGCAGATCGTCTGCGCGCCTGGGAGGGCCGCAACCTGTCTCACCAAGGAGGTCCCGTGTCTTTCCACTCCCGGCCCTGTCCGGCCGCCCGGCTGATTCGCCGGACGTCCCGCGCCTTCACCCTCGTCGAACTGCTCGTCGTCGTCGCCATCCTCGCCGTCCTCGCCTCGATGCTCCTCTCCGCTGCGGGACGCCCTATTGCTCTCGCCCGCGGGGTTGCCTGCCGGCATCACCTCCGGGAATGGGGCCTGGCCACCCAGCTCTACGCCGGGGATCACGACGACAAGCTCCCGCCCGAGGGCGTGCCCAACCCGTCCGAACGCCACACCAACAACGGCTGGTACATCCAGCTCCCCCGCCAGATCCAGGCGCCCCGATACCATGACCAGGCCTGGCGCTCCAATCCCGCCTCCCCCACCGGCAACACGCCCTGGCTCTGTCCCGTCAACCGCCGACGGAGCAACGGCAACAATCTCTTCCACTACTGCCTCAACCAGAACGTCGACGGCACCAGCGACGCCGAGGAACCCACGCGCATCTCAAACGTCCCGCACCCCTCGGTCACGGTCTGGTTGTTCGATTCAAAGAACCTCCCCGCCGTCGGGTCCTGGAACTTCCCCCATACCAACCTTCACTCAGGTGGCGCGCATTTCCTCTTCCTGGACGGCCACGTGTCCCGCTTCGCCAGCCGCGAGTACTGGGACTTCGCCACGTCCCGCGCCCGCACCAACCACCCTCAGATCCGGTGGATTCCGTGACAAGGAGACGCTTTCCCGCTTTCGGGAGAGGGCCGGGGCATGGCGCGTCGAAGCAAAGCGAAGGCGGCAAGGGTCGTTCCGCAGTTCATGGTCCAAATACGTGTCCAAATTTTGGAAAACGTCGCTACCCATGAACCGTCCCGGCCGAATCACCCCTCCCGCCGCGGCGAACGCACTTCGTTGCGTTGACTTCGACGGCCTTGCTTCGTCAAGCCACGGAGTGGCGCCTCGTCCACGATCCGCTCGGCACGAGGCGCCTCCTTCGCTAACGTCCGTCATGCACGCGATCACGTTTCCACGCCTCCGCGGCGAACCCACGCCTCGACACTGCATCGCCTTCACCCGGCTCGTCCTCCTCGCGCTCGCCCTGTTTCCCCTGTCGACCCTCGCCCAAAGCACTCCCCCCGATTGGATCTGGTCATCGGCCCCCACTCCAACCCCCGCCCCGGGTGAGCCCGAAACGCGCTGGTTCCGGCGTACGTTCCAAACCCCGCCCTACACCTGGAACGCTCGACTCACCGCCGTCGTCGATGGCACCGCGGAGGTCTTCCTCAATGGCAAACTCGTCGTAACGTGCGACCAGCCGATGCAACCTGTTCGGGCCGAGGTCTCCATGAACCTCAATCAAGGGGAGAACCTTCTCGCCGTCCGTGCCGTTCGCACCAGGAACCGACCGCCGACCGCCCCCACGACACCGCCCACCGCCGGTTTGCTCGTCCACCTCAACCTCGGTGGCGCCGAGACCCGCCAGATCATCACCGACACGAATTGGCTCGCGGTGGATCGCGAATCCCCGGGTTGGAACCGATCCGGGCACGACACGTCGTCCTGGGGCGCCGCACTCCGGCTCGGTCCTCACGGCGTGGCCCCGTGGGGAGACGTGCTCGCCAAGGCCTCCGCCACTCCCGCGTCCTCCCTGAAACTGCTCCCAGGATTCCAGGCCGAACTCTTGCGATCCGCACAACCCGACGAGGGCTCGTGGGCCTGCCTCGCCATCGATCCGGGCGGACGCTTCTACATTTCGCCCGAGGGCGACGGAAACCCGCTGCTTCGTCTGACGCCCGACGCCGAGGGCCGTATTGCCCGCGTGGACGTCGTTCCGGCGCCGATCCGTTTCGCCATGGGCCTGCTCTTTGCCCACGGCAGTCTCTATGCCAATGCGAAGGGTCCCTCCGGAAGCGGCCTCTATCGGCTCACCGACACCAATCAGAACGACCAGTTCGACGCCGACGAGATCCATTTTCTCAAGGCATTCAAAGGGGGCGGCGAGCACGGGTACCACGCGCTCGCCCAGGGACCCGACGGACGCATCTATGTCCTGAATGGCAACTCGACCAAGCCGCCCGAAGGGCTGTCCCCCCGTTCGCCGTTCCGCCACTTCGCCGAGGATGTTCTCTCGCTGAATCCGGATGAATCCACCCGACCCGGCGGCGCTCTCGTCCCCGGGTGCCAGGTTCTTCGAACCAACCCGGAAGGAACCGAGTGGGAACTGTTCGCCGCCGGCATGCGCAACGCCTACGGCTTTGATTTCAGCCCGGACGGCGAACTCTTTGCCTTCGATAGCGACAACGAATGGGACTGGGGCACGCCGTGGTACCGGCCAACCCGCCTCTTCCATTGCGTCTCCGGCGCCGAAATGGGTTGGCGGGACGGCACCCGCGCCTGGCCCGACTCCTACCCCGACCAGGTTGCTACAGTCGTCGATATTGGTCTCGGGTCACCCACCGGTGTGAAGTTCGGGACGCGCACGCGCTTTCCAGGGAAATACCAACGTGCGCTTTACCTCCAGGACTGGTCGTATGGCCGCATTCTGGCGGTTCATCTTGAGCCTCATGGAGCCACCTTTCGCGGAACGTTTGAAGAGTTCGTCAAGGGACAGCCTCTGAACCTGACCTCCCTCGACGTCGGCCCCGACGGGGCCTTGTATTTCACCACCGGCGGTCGGGGAACCCAATCCGGCCTGTATCGCGTCCGGTACACGGGGGAGATTGTCCCGGAACCAGCCCGCAACCCCTCCCCAGCCGACACCGCCGCGGCAGGGGCACGACGCCTGCGCCGATCCCTGGAGACTTTCCATGGCCACAATCTTACGACGGCGGTCGATGCGCTCTGGCCGCAGCTTGGCCATCCGGATCGCGCGATCCGCCACGCCGCCCGGGTTGCCCTCGAGTCCCAGTCCGTCCCCCGTTGGGAATCGCGTGCCCTGGCCGAGACCAACGCCACCACCGCACTCAACGCCCTTCTCGCCCTTGCCCGCGTGGGCCCAAGCCCGACACAACCTGGCCTGCTCAAGGCCCTCGGTCGCTTTCCCCTCGCGTCACTCGATGAAGAACTCCGACTTCTCAAGCTGCGCGTCATCCAGCTCAGCTTCCTGCGACAGGGTAAGCCCCATCCCGACCTCGTCCGGCTCGCCATCGAAAAACTCAGCCCCCTCTTCCCGGCGGAAACCTGGGCGGAGAACCGCGAACTCACGCGGATCCTCCTCTGGCTCGAGGCGCCCCAGACCATTCCCCGGGTGCTCGACCTTCTCGAGAAGGCCAATTCCCAGGAGCACCAGATTCATTACGTCGCCCAACTCCGTAACGTCCCCGCCGGTTGGACCCCCGCCGACCGACAGCGCCTTCTGGCTTGGTGGCTGCAGCCCCGCGACCACCTTCCACGCCCCGGTTCCCTCCTCCACTGGTTCCACGATGTCGGCCGCGACTACGTCGACGGCGCCGCTCTCAATCGGCACCTCGAGGGATTCCGTCGGGACGCCATCAACGGGCTCACGGACGCCGAACGAACCACGTTCAAGGACCTGATTGAACCCCAGATGGTCGGGGCCCAACTCATCGCCCCCGAGCCACGCGCCTTTGTGCGCGAGTGGACCACCGAGGACATCCTGCCCTTCCTTGACCAGGCCTCGTTCGGCCGCGATTTCCAGCGTGGCCGACGCGCCTTCATCGACACCCAATGCTACGCCTGCCATCGCCTTGGCAATGCCGGCTCAGGGATCGGCCCCGAATTGTCCGCCCTGGCCAGCAAGTACGGGCGCCGGGAACTGCTCGAGTCCCTCCTCGAACCGTCCAAGGTCATCTCCGAACAGTTCCAGAACCTCCGCGTCTTCCTGAAGGACGGCGACGATCTGACGGGAAGACTCGTGCGCGAGTCGGATACCGAGGTCGTCGTCGAAACCGATCCCCTCAGTCGCACCGAACAAAGCGTCGCCCGCCACCTCATCGACGAAATCAAACCGTCGAGCATTTCACCCATGCCCGAGGGCCTGCTCCATTCCCTCAACCGCGACGAAATCCTGGATCTGCTGGCGTTTCTTGAGAGTGCGGGAAAGCCCGACGCGCCCGCGTTTCGGAGCGTCAAATGAATCGTTCCGGCCGAGGGCCCGGCGTCAGCCCCACCCCCACACCCATCGTCGCGAGGACCTGCCGCAATTGCGCCTCGTGCACCGCCACGGGCGGCTCCGTCCAGACCACGAATCCTGCCTTCTGCATCTTCAACTCAACGGGAAGTTGCGCCGACAACCGCCCCTCCACGTGCGCCTCCGTCCAGCCCCGTTCGCGCAACCGGTGGCGTTGGGACTTGGCCGAACAGGCCACGCAGACCACTGCGTCGAAGCGCGCCTCCACGGCGATCTCAAAAAGGAGCGGAATGACGACCACCCCAATTGCCAGACCCTGAAGCCGCCATTCTTCGACTCTCGCCTCCCAGCAGGCGCGAATCCGCGGATGCAGGATGCCCTCCAGGGTTTTCCGGGCGTTGGCATCGCCGAAGACAACCTCCGCCAGGCGCGCCCGATCCAATGAGCCGTCGGATCGGATGAATTCAGCCCCAAGCACGTCCCGGATTTGCTCCAGAGCCGGTTGCCCCTTCGCGACCATCGCGCGGGCGATGTCATCGGTGTCGACGACCCCAAACCCGAGACGTTCGAGAATCCCGGAGGCCGTGGACTTCCCCATTCCGATCCCGCCAGTCAGACCTAGGAGCAGCACGGGGTGCGTTTGAAATTCGGCCTCGTTGCGCGCCGTGCCATTTTCACTTCGGCGCTACCGGCGCTACCGGCGCTTCTTCCGCGACGGTGCGGCGAAATAGCCGCCTCGCCCCACAGGTCCGCCGCGCACGCGTCCGGTCGGGAGCGAACTGCGGCGACCCTCGTCGAGCGCCAGGGCGTACTCGTAATTGAACCCCTCCAGCTTCACGCGTTCGATCCGCTTCTTGATGAAGCGCTCGATGGCATCCACCCGCGGCGCATCCTCCGTCATCATGATCGTGAGTGCGTCGCCGGCCGTCTGGGCGCGGCCCGTGCGGCCGATTCGGTGGACGTAATCCTCGGGATGCTCCGGCACGTCGTAGTTGACCACGTGGGTCACGTCGGCGATGTCGAGGCCGCGCGCCGCAATGTCCGTCGCCACGAGCACTTCGTAACGCCCGGCCCGGAACCCTTCCAGGGCCTGCTGCCGGTCCTTCTGTGAGCGGTCGGAATGAATGACGGCCACCTTGTGCTCATGCTGCTTGAGCAACCGCGCCACCTTGTCCGCACCCCGTCGCGTCCGGCAGAAAATGATCACGCTTTCGAAGTGGACCTGCTCCAGGAGCGCCAGCACCAACTGGGTCTTCTGCGACGCGGCCACCGGGTAGAGCACGTGCTTCACCATCTCCGCCGGCATCCGACGCTCGCCGATCTCCACCGTCACCGGCTCGTACATCGCCCAGCGGATCAGCGTCTCGATCTCAGGCGGGATCGTCGCCGAAAAGAGCGCGGTCTGACGCCGCCTCGGGCAGTGATCAATGATCTTCCGGACGTCCGGGAGGAAGCCCATGTCCAGCATCCGATCCGCCTCGTCCAGCACCAGGTGCTGAACCTTGTCGAGCTTCAGTGCGTGTTGCCGGAGATGGTCCAGCAACCGGCCCGGCGTCGCCACGATCACATCCACGCCGTCACGGAAGGCATCCCGCTGCTTTTGATACCCCACACCGCCGTACACCACCGCCACCCGCAGATTCGTCGCCTGGGCCAGGCGGCGCAGACTCTCGTCCGTCTGCAGGGCAAGCTCCCGCGTCGGCTCCAGGACCAAGGCCCTTGGCGACGGCGCGTGCTTCCCCATCAATTGCAGAATCGGCAGTCCGAAGGCCGCTGTCTTTCCGGTCCCGGTCTGCGCGGACCCAATCACGTCTTTCCCCTGGAGCATCAAGGGGATTCCCTTGACTTGAATGGGCGTCGGCTCGCTGTAGCCGAGCTCGCGTACGGCTTCGAGCATTGCGGCCGAAAGGCCGAGTTTGGCAAAAGGCACGGCCTGTTGTAGCTCATCCCCGCCCTTCGTGGGAAGCGCCCGGTTTGCCAGGGACCCCTCGATCGGTCGCGGGCGTCAGGCCTTTTCCTGGCCGCCGGGCCCGTACCCCCAGATCCCCCCTTGCCCATTGACAGGCCCGCCAAGGGTTCGAATGCAATAACCGGATTGTCAGGGATCGCGCGAATCGTATCCTCGCGAAGCCTTGGCACAGGACACACCCACCGAAGTTCAACCCGGGCCGTTCGCCGTGTTCCTGTCCCACCATTCAAGGGACAAGCCTTCGGTTGAATCCCTCGCCCGACGCCTGAAGGAAAGTGCCCTGGAACCCTGGTTTGATGCCTGGTGCCTTCCCCTCGGTGACCATTACCAGGCCCACCTGGCCGAAGGCGTTCAGAACTCCGCGACGTGCGCCGTCTTTATCGGACCTGGAGGGCTCGGGAACTGGGAGGACCTCGAATACCAACTGGCCACGCAACGCCAGGCCCGCGATCGCTCCTTCCGAGTCTTCCCCGTTCTCCTCCCGGGCCTGCCCGATCCGTTTGACACCAACCGCCTCCCTCCCTTCCTGCTCCTGAGCACGTGGGTCGATTTCCGCCGGGGACTCCGCGACGAGGATTCGTTCCAGGACCTGATCTGCGCGATCAAGGGCCTTCCGCGCGGCCTTCGTGAGCGGTCCCGAGCCCGGGACGAGGTCTGCCCCTATCGAGGGCTTCATCGCTTCGACGAGGAACACGCGCCTTATTTCTTCGGACGGGAAGCCGACATCCAGCGACTGCTCGAACGCCTGAAGACCACCCGATTTCTCGCCGTCCTCGGCGCCTCCGGAAGCGGCAAGTCCTCCGTCATCCGCGCCGGGCTCATTCCACGTCTCAGGGCGGGCGTGTTGGACGGGAGCGAAGCGTGGCGGATTCGGGTGCTGACACCCGGCGCCACCCCCCTGGCAACCCTCGCCGCCCACCTCGCCCACGAACTTCCCCGCGATTCGATGGAGCGACTCCTCGACGCGCTCACCCGGGACGCCCGCAAACTTCACCACGCCGCCGAGGAAGCCC
>JBBQIU010000040.1:0-10111 GCA_038325245.1 Verrucomicrobiota bacterium | reverse complement strand
TGACGCTCGCCAGCAGGTAACGGGTGCCCATGGTACCCGCCACATTCACGATCATCTTGTTGATCGAGGCGGAGGCCTTGTCCTTCGCTCCATGACTGCCGCCGGAGGTCTCACCGCCTCCGGCACCATGACCGCCTGCGGCGTCGGCGGCCACGGCATCTCCCTTCGCCGCGCCGTGGGCTTCGGCACCGGCGGGCGCCCCCATGGCGCTTTGGATCTTCGGCAGGATGATGTACTGGGTCGTGGCGAAGGCCAGAGCGGGCATCGCCAGAATCGTCACGATCAGCGGAAACCAACCCTTGATCCCGCCCGAGGATGCCTTGGCGGCAGCCGGCGCCGCCGCCGTATCGCCCTCCGCGCCGGCCCCGGCGCGGGCTCCGTCTTTTTTTGCCTCAGCCATAATAGGGAATTAATTAGCGCTTCAGATTGACAAGTTCCTGCAGCAATTCATCGCTGGTCGAGATGACCCGGGCGGTGGCCTGGAAGGCGCGCTGGGCCGTGATCATGCTCGAAAACTCGTTGGCCAGATCCACGTTCGAGAGTTCGAGCGTGCCCGATTCAATCTTGCCCAGTCCGGTTGTGCCTGGCGCCGCCGCCAGCGGCGTCGCACCCCCGAGCGGGCCGGCGTCCAACATGCCCGAGTAGAGACTGTTGCCTTCCTTCTCCAGCGCGGCGGGATTGCGTACGTTCTGCAGCAGAACCTGACCACCCACATAACTTGTTCCGTCCGAGAGATTGATCCCGATCTTGCCGTCATTGGAGATCGACCACGAAACCAGCGTCGAGGCCGGGTCCGAAGTCGCCGGCAGGTCCGTCAGGTCGATCTTGAGGTCACCAACCGTTGTCAGTGCCGCGGAATTCAGGCCTTGCAGCCTGTGACCGGAGTTTGTGACCAGAAAACCACCCTCGTCGACCTTGAACGCGCCGTTGCGCGTCAGAAACTCATTTCCCGACGATGATTCCTTCACGACGAAGTAGCCCTCGCCGCCGATGGCGAGGTCGCTCAGCACGCCCGTGCGCGACATTGCGCCCTGGCTGTAGATGTCACGGATGGCATCGGTGCCCACTCCGGAACCGACCTGGATGGCGGAACTCTTGCCGTCCCCCTGGCCCGGGCGCTGCAGGGTTTGACTGAATGTATCGGAGAAATCGACACGCGCCGACTTGAAGGCGGTGGTGGTGACATTGGCGATATTGTTACCGATGACATCCATCTTGCCCTGAAAGTTCTGGAGGCCGCTGATGGCTGTGGTGAGTGAACGTAGCATATTTTACAACTTATTCTGGATTGGCGTTTGGGTTGACCGACGTTGGAGTGATGTTCAGTATCTGATTGAGGTCATAATACTGTCCGTCCACTTCCACCTTAGGCGTCCCTGCCTCCATTTGCACAGCGGTCACCTGGCCCCGGGCCATCGTTGCCTTGTCGACCTGGATCTCCACCGTGCGTCCTATGAGTGAGTTTGCCTGCAGTATCTGCTGGTCCGTCCGCATCCCGGACAGGTCCGCCTGCATGGTCTTCGACTGCTCGAGCTGGCTGAATGTGGCCATCTGCGAAAAGACGTCCATGTCCGCGTTTGGAGACATCGGATCCTGCGATGTCATCTGGGCGACCAGCAGTTGCAAAAATTCTTCCTGGCCCAGTGTTTGTTTCGGTTCACGGACTCCCACGGGATATCCTCCGAACCCTGCCGTTGTAACTGAATCAACTTTGCTCATGGTATTTACTTACTAACTTAGGCCCAAAATTCCCAGCCCTCCGGTCGCGCCAGTCTTCCCGACCCCGACCCCGGCGCCGTGCGCCGCGCCGAAAGCGTCGCCTGCGCCCGCGGGCCCGGCCGCTCGGCTTCCGCCGCCGCGTACTCCGGCGCCCGTCGTCGATCCGGACGATCCTCCGCCGATCCTCCTCCAAAGATTTCCCTCGATTCGGTTCCCGACCCTGGCTGCCCGCCGGGCTGTGACCCCGACCCCATGCCAGAGTTCAGATTCGCCGCGGCTCCAGCCGGAGTCGGGGCCTGACCCGCCTCACGCGCCGGATTCAGCCGGACATTCTGCTCGGCAAGCGCGTCGTGAAGCTGCTGCCAGTGATCGCCCAACCGGGCCACTTCCCCGCGGGCCAGACCCAGGGTCGCTTCCACAAACCCCTCGTGCTGACGCAGATGAACCACCACTTCCGCGCCGCCCTCCGGTCGGATCACCACCGACATCGTTTCCTGCCCCGTCCACCGAAGCCGCACGACTTCGCGGGTGACCAATTCCTCGATCCGGTTCACCCGGGCCTCGACGCCTACACCGGCCTCCGACACCAAACCAACTGCTCCCCGCGCCTTCTCATCCCTTGCCGAGCCTGCTCCGGCAACCAGGGCCTCTTCTCCCGACAAATCGTCTGCGCCGTCCCCGATTGGACCCGCCCTGCGGAGGGTTCCATCCGGGTTTTCCGTCGCCGAGGGTGTCGTGCTCGGAGGCAGGTCGGCCGTTGTCGGCAGTTTCTGCGCTCCCGTCCCGGAAATTTTGTCCTGTTTACCCACGCGTTTGATGCCCTCCATGGAACTAGCACCCGGCGTGCCACCGCCGCTGAGCTCGCCGGACACGTTCGCCATCGCGCTGGCCGCCAACGCCTTTGCCGCCTCAGTGCCCATTGGGGCTGTGGCGGGCGGCACGACCAGGCCCGCGGCCTCCAACACGGACCTCGGAATCGGCGTCGCGACACCCGCCGGCCCCGAACCATTTGCTGGCACCGACGGCGTCCCCGTGGCTGCCGTCTCGCGGGCTTCGACGCCCTTCGCCCCGGATTCTCCCCCCGTTTGGACCGGATTCTCCGAGATCGGCAATCCCGTCCGTATTTCGGATGCTGCTCCCAACCGCGCCGAACCGTCCCACACAGTCTCGGATCGGGGCGCGCTCATTCTGGACGAGGCGGGTACCTCGGGCGGCTTCTCGCCGCGTGGAGTCTCCGAAGGCACCCGCGAACTCACGGTTGCGCTGACCTTCAACGGCGAGACCTCAGAATCGGCCCCGGCATTCATCGACGACACCACGCCTGCGGCGCGTCCCCGGGTCTCCAACGGGCCGGTCATCGCTGCCTGCGCCGACGAATACCACCACCCGGCGTCCGTTTTCTGGCTGGCTCCCCGTCTCACAACGGGTTGGATCGTCTCCCCAGCCGCCCGGGTCCGAAGTTCACGGCCAGTTTCCGAAACGGTGCGACGGACTTCATCGCGCCGAGTCGGCGATTCCAACATGGGGCCTCCCGCCGACGGACGGACGGCCTTCACATCGCCCGGCGTCTTCCGCGCCCCGGCTTGGAATCCGTCGACCCTTAGGTCTCGGGCGGCACTCGCTCGGGGCACGGGCATCGTGGCGAAACTGGCTTCCGCCAGTGGCGTCTTGCTCTTGTTCACCTCACCCCGCGGCACTTCCGGACGAACTTCGATTCGACCATCGACTCGCTGAGTGGATGGCGCGGTCCGCATGCCTTCTACTGGCGCCACGGACCGTTCCGACGTCGGACCCGGATTGCCGGACGACCCGGCAGCGCGTGCCTTGTTTTCGGCCGAAGACTTGGGGGCCCCCGTCTCAATGCCTTTCCCTGCGGAATCAATTGTGACCCCCGGCTCGCGGCTCACGGTCTCCCTGTTCACAACCCGCGCCGGATCCACTCCCGCGTCGGTTCCCACTACACGTACCGACGCGGGGGCGGCCGTTGTGCCTCCCTTTGGCGTCTCCACCACGACGGCCGGCTCGCGGCTCACGGGTTCCTTGCTCACAACCCGCGCAGGATCCTCTACCTCGTAGGTTCCCTTTACACGTACCGGCGCGGGGGCGGCCGTTGTGCTTCCCTTTGGCGTCTCCACCACGATGGCCGGCTCGCGGCTCACGGGTTCCTTGCTCACAACCCGCGCAGGATCCGCTCCCGAGTGGACACTCGCCACAGGACTCGGCGCCGGTGAACCACCGACACTCCCCTTCGAAGGTTCCCTGCTAACGGTTCCGGTCGGCATCCCCTGTCGCCCCGCGCCCTGTGCCTCAATCGACTCTCTCGGCGCGGAATCCTGTTTTTCGGAGCCCGGGTTTTCCAGGGACGAAAGCCTCGATGTCATCGGGCTTGTGGATGGCGGCGGGGAAAGGTTGGTTTGGGCCGGCTCGGACTGCGGCGACGCGTTGATGTCCGAGACC
This sequence comes from Verrucomicrobiota bacterium, assembly GCA_038325245.1. Taxonomy (GTDB): domain Bacteria; phylum Verrucomicrobiota; class Verrucomicrobiia; order Limisphaerales; family CAIMTB01; genus CAIMTB01. The sequence continues at coordinate 5,935 of JBBQIU010000040.1, read as the reverse complement.
GCCGGATCGCTCGGGTCCGTTCGGGGTGCCGGCGACGACGCGAAGGCCATTTGAGGTGTGCCGTCGGAAAGGCGTCCATATCCGGTTTCCGTCCCCGTTCGGGTTGACTCGAAGGCACCCGTCGGAAGTGCGGCCTCACGAGCGCTTGCCACCATGCTGGGCGGCGACTCCGGATTTGTGCTAAAGCCCGTTGAGGTCACCTCGGTGCCTCCTCGAGAAGTGGATTCCTGCTCAACCGCCCACGTGCTGGGCATCGCCCTCAACGGCATCACCCAACCCTGGTTCGAAGCGTTTGAACCCGATGGCACCGGGTTCGACGGAGCGATGGGTTGCGTGGAGGAAGGCGGAGAAACGGACCTCTCCGGCACTCGAACCGACGTGATGCAGGCCACCGTCGTGGCGGCCGTCGTTGCTTCGGGAAATTCCAGGAGGGTACCAGGCGCCGTTACCAGGACCTCAGGCAATGGAACCTCCGACGTGTTGGAATCTGGAGATTTGCTGTCGGGTTCGGGGGCGCCTTCGCCGTTGGTGACTTTGGCCAATCCATCTTCCGACGTTTGTTCCAAGGAGGACGGGAGGGGGCGGTCCCTTGGGGGCGAAGGCGCGTCCGGACCCTGGGTCAGGCCGGCAGCGGTATTGGGGGATTTCTCTGTGTGGGACGACCGCGCGGGAAGGTCCACGGTGTCCCGGGTTGGCCTCTGCCTCGGGCCTGTCCGGGCGGGTGGAGACTCGGCTTCGGTGTCGTCCGCAAGGATCGGAGCCGGGTTCCGTGAATCATCCAACTCTGCTGCGAACGTCGCTCTTGTGGACTCCCTGGCCGCAGCCCCTGTAAGACCCTCCGTGGTGGATGGTTCGAAGCCGACGAGACCGGCATCCATGGCATCCGTGGCATCCGGAGAGACGTCTTCCGACAACTCAAAGCCGGTGAAGTCGACTGTTTCGTCCACCTGCAACCCGGCCAACTGGGGACGCGCGGTCGTCATTGCGTGATCCACGAGACCGTCGAACACCCCAGAAAGGGCTCCGGCACCTGAGAAGTCCGTAGCCGTGCCCGTACCATCGGCAGCCGGCATCAACTGGGCGCCCGGCGCGAAGGTCAGGAGTGTGCCGAGGGCACCGGAACCGAAAAGCGGGTTCGTGGTCATGGTTTGGTCTTTGAGTTGGCCGGTCGCGCCTGGATCAGGCGCAGTCGCTCGGAGATCGCGGCCACGCGCTTGGACTCCTCCCCGCCCGAACGCGCCAGGGACGTCAGCAGGGCGGCAATTTGATCCTCCTTCATGAACGAGAGCACCTTCACGACCGTGATCTCGTCGAGTTCCTTCAGGATGAGCGTGGCACCATCGGGTTCCATCGCCGAGTAGACCTTGGCAAGCCGCTTGAGGTTGACGGTTTCATCCTCCTTCACGCGAACGATGCTCAGGTCAAAATCGCGTTGAAGCTGGTGCACGGCCTGGGTGGCGTTCTGAAGTTCGGCCTGTTCCACCTTGAGACGTTCACTGAGTTCATCCAGTTGCTTGGCGCGCTCCGCCATGGCGGCCCGCTCCTGACGCAACTCCTTGACGAGCTGGTCGACCTCCGGATTGGTGAAATCCCAGGATGGCCCGTGATCGACAATCGGCTGTGCGGCCGTGGTCGAGTGGTCAAGAGCCTGGACGGCGACCCGCCTCGGTAGATTCGGCGACTGCCAGAAGTACAAGGTGGAACCGGCGTAAAGGAGCATCGCCAGGAGCGAAACCGTCCAGGGTGATTGAAGGATCTTGGCCATTCTTGCCTAGTTGTTACCCGCCCAGCTCCGGACGAGGGGCATCCGACGCGAGGCCAGTTCATCAAGCATTTTCCGTTCCTGAACCTCCTCGTCGTGGGCATGCCGTTCGCGTTGACGCTCAATGCACTTCTCGACCACCTCCCGCTTGCGGCGCGCGTCCAACATGCCCTTGAGGGCGGGTGCGACCGCATTTTCGGCGACGACGAGCGCCTGCTGTGCACCCTGACGGCGGGTTTCGAGTGACCGATAGTGAGCCTGTTCCATGACAGCGTGGGCCGCCGGCATCCCTGCTTTGAGCCTTGTGCCCAAAGCCGCCGCCGCCTGGACCCGCTCTCTGTCTGCGAGCGCGAGGGTCTCCGTTGCGCGCTGCCGTGCCAGCAGCACGTGCGAGTAGCGTTCCATCGCCAGGTGTTCCTGGCGCTGCCGGAGGGTGAGCACGGCTTGTAAAGTGGACCGAAAACGTCTCACGGCCGGACCTCCGGTATCGCGGCGCGGGTACCGGGCCTCGGCGTGGCCACGGTTCGGGTCAACTGCTCCCAGCTCTCGTCCGTAGTAAAACCCCGGTCGATGGGTTGCCTCAGGAAAGCCTTCAAGGGTTCATGCAGGTGGATCGCCTCGTCGATCGCGGGATTCGACCCCATCGGATAAGCCCCGATGTTGATCAGGTCCTGATTTCTCCGATGAATTGCCATCGACTCGCGACCGCGGCCGGTCAGTTCCTGCTGTTTCGGCGTCGTCAGATCCCGGGCCAGCCGGCTGACGCTTTCGAGCACGTCGATCGCCGGGTAGTGGTTCTGCGTCGCGAGTTCCCGGCTCAGAACGATGTGGCCATCGAGAATCGAACGGACCGCATCGCCGATGGGGTCATTCATATCGTCCTGTTCCACCAGGACCGTGAAGAGCCCCGTGATGGAACCTCGCTCGCCCGTGCCCGCCCTTTCCAACAACTGCGGCAACAACGAGAAGACGGAAGGCGTGTACCCGCGTGTCGCCGGAGGCTCGCCCACCGCCAGGCCGATCTCGCGCTGTGCCATCGCAAAACGCGTCACGGAATCCATCATCAACAGGACGTTTCTTCCCTGTTCCCGGAAATGTTCCGCCACCGCCATCGCGACGAACGCCCCCTTCAACCGGGCGATGGCGGGCTCGTTCGACGTCGCCACCACCACCACGGATTTTCTGCGTCCCTCCGCTGTCAGATCCTTTTCCAGGAACTCCCGCACCTCGCGCCCACGTTCGCCGATCAATGCGATGACATTCACGTCCGCCTCCGCCTGGCTTGCGATCATTCCCAGGAGCGTCGACTTCCCGACGCCGCTGCCTGCAAAGATTCCGAGGCGCTGTCCGCGGCCACACGGCATGAAGGTATCAATCGCCTTCACCCCCGTCCTGAATCCCTGGGAGATCCGCTGCCGCTTCAGCGGATGCGGCGGCATGTGGTTCAACGGGACCGTCGTCTCCGTCGCCAGCCGTCCAAGGTCGTCGAGCGGTCGTCCGAGACCGTCAATCACCCGACCCATCAGTCCCTCACCCACCGGAACGCGCATGGAGGTTCCCGTGGCGATCACTTCGCTCCCCGGATGAATTCCATGCGTCTCACCCAGCGGCATCAAAAGGACGTGCTTGTCCCGAAAGCCCACGACTTCGGCCAGCGTTCCGCTGTCGTGACGGGCGGACTCAATCCGGCAGATTTCCCCGACCGACGCCAGCGGACCTTCCGACTCGATCACCAGCCCGATCAACTGGACCACGCGCCCATGGTTCCGGATGACATGCGTCTCCCGGACCCGTCGTCGCATCGCCTCCACGAGCCGTGCGCCGGCCTCCGGCGTCCGCATTGCGTCTTCGGTGTTCATTCCAGCAAGGATTTCTTCAGGAGGTCGAACCTCGTTTCCCGTCGTCCGTCGATGACTCCGAACTGCGTCTGCACCAGGCATCCGCCCCGACTCACCTCCGTGGCCCCGTGAAACTGGATCTCCGCGCCGGCACCCGTCGGCGCCAGAAATCCCGACTCCTTCTCCTTCAGCAGCTCGAGATCCGCGGGATGCAGTCGCACATGGATCTCGGTGGCGCCTTCCACTTCGACCAGAGCCTCCCGCAGGGCACCCTCGACCATCTCCACGGTTACGGGCAGGTCGGTGACGAGCTTACGGGCGATATCCAGCGCCAGCGCGACGAGATGGTGTTCGGTCTCCGTGATGACCTGGCGGACCGCCCGCCTCATCGAGTCCAGCACGGACAGGATCCGTTCGCCCGAATCGGCGCGCTGCCGCTCCACCTTCTCGCCCAGGGAACGTTCGCCCTCGGCCCGGCCCGCCTCGTATCCCGAGCGCCTCGCCGCCTCAACGTCCTCCTCTGTCAACGCCACCCGCGCCACGGCGTCGGATGGTAGGGCACCACCCCGGACCAGCGTCACATTGCGCAGCGGCGGCCCCGGGTGGATGGACTTACGCCACGACGTCATCAGACGGCCCTCCAGACCCACCCAATTCCACTTCGCCATCGGCTTCGAGACGGCGGACCGCCTCAATGATGCGCGATTGGGCCGCCTCGATGTCCCGCATGCGAAGGGGTCCGAGAAATCCGATCTCCTCATTCACCGTTTCGGCGGCCCGCTTCGAGATGCTGGCCAGAAGGGCCGCCTTGACCTTGTCGCCCGCCGTCTTGAGGGAGACCGCCAGGTCGCGCATATCGACTTCCCTGAGAATCTTCTGAAGCGCCGTCGTATCGAGCTGAACAAGATCCTCGAAGGTGAACATCTTGTTTCGGATCGAGGCGCCCAATTCCGGGTTTCGTTCTTCAAGGGACATCAGGAGCGCCTTGCTGGTGTCCTTGCCCATCGAGTTGAGAACTTCCGCGGCATTCTTCACGCCGCCCGTCTGACTCAGACCCCGCGAATGCCGGCCGGCCACCTTGTGGTTGAGCAACTCCACCACCCGTTCCACGACCTCGATGGGCGTTGGCGCCATCGTGGCCAACCGTTCCACCACCTTGTCCCGCACTTCCTGGGTCAGGAACATCAGCATCTTCGACGTCTTTTCCGGGGCCAGGTAACTGGCCACCAGCGCGATGGTCTGAGGCTGCTCCAGTTTTAACAGGTTGAAGATCTGCTTCGCGTCCATCTCCAGGATCTGCTGCATGGCCCCAGGCGTGGATCGCAACGGAGCCACGCGGCCCAGAATGTTCGACGCCCGGAACTGTCCAAACGACTTCTCCAGCGTCGATCGTGCCACGTCCATCCCGCCAAGCGTGCAACTGCCCGCCTGCACCGCGACTTCCGAGAACTCCTTCAGGACGTCCCGCCTCATCTCCTGCGTGACCACCGCAATTTTCGTCATCTCCGACGTCACGGCCTCGACCTCCGGCTCGTCGAGATGACGCAGGAGCTGGGCGCCGCTCTCGGCCCCCAGCACGATCAAGAGCACCGCGAGCCGCTGGAACTTCGACATGTCCGCAACCTCCTGCGGGACTTCGGGCGTTTCGGGATCTGCAGGCATAGCGTTAGCGAGTGGGCTTTCCCTCGTTCATCCACGACCGCACCGCATGCGTCATGCTCGCCGGGTTCTCCCGGATCAATTGATTCAGGACTTCCACAGTGACCATCGAGGGTGAGTCCTCTCCCCTTCCCGCAGCGGCGCCGCCTCGCCCTCCAAGGGTCCCAAGCCCGCCGGCCGCCCCACCCCGCCCGCCATCGCCCGTCTTCATTGTGTTTCGACCGACCATAGGTCCTCCCATTTCCTCCGGTTCAATCATCGGTAGTCCCAGCAACGCCTCCTCCGGCCGTGTCTTCTTGAACGACCGCCAGAACAGGAGCATCACGCCAAGTCCGAGCAGCGGAGGAAGCCCCTTCTGCACGAGGTCCGCCCACCGGTGCCAGCGGTTCTGCTCATCCAACCGCTGCGCCATATCCGTCAGCGGCTCCTCGTTGAACGCCATTTCCTCAAGAGTGATCTGATCGGGCCGGGCCGGGTCGTTCTCCTGGATCCCCAATGCGCCCTGCACAATCCGGCGCAGTTTCTGAAGTTCCTCCGGCGTCCGCGCCACCACCTTGCGGTCTGCTCCTGTGCCCTCGAATCGTTGGGCGATGAAAACCGCCGCCGAGAGCCGGTTCACCGCACCCGCACTCTGCATCAGGCTGCTCACCGTGCGGTTGATCTCGTTCTGGATCAT
>JBBQIU010000039.1:0-10196 GCA_038325245.1 Verrucomicrobiota bacterium | reverse complement strand
GCGGAATTGGCAGACGCGCCAGACTTAGGATCTGGTTCCGTAAGGAGTGGAGGTTCGAGTCCTCTCGTGCGCACCAACTATTAGCGTCGACGGGCCCACGGCGGGAGGGAAGGGGTGTGGGACCTAAGCCGACCATGGCAGGAGCGCTGGGTTCCGCGATGCGGCGCTCCCCTTGGCATCGGCTGTCATGACGTTGATGCTCTCGTCGAGGGGGGCCGACGTCACGACACCGGACTGCGACATGGAATGGCACGCGGCTGGGCCCGTGCTCATGGAGTTACTGACCCGATCCGGGAGGTTGATCACTGGCCAACGTTACCCCGACGTGGCTTTACTTGCCGCAGCACTGCTTGAACTTCTTGCCGCTGCCGCACGGACAGGGGTCGTTGCGCCCGACTTTAGGCCCGGTGCGAAGCGGTTTTGCCGCTGCGGCACGGGAGAATTCCTCGGTGACCTCGTCGACGACGGCGCTGGAAGCGGCCGAGAGCGCCTGGTCGGTGCCGGCGGAGAAGGCGTTGACCTCTGCGTGTGTCGTTCGTTGGGGAAGCTTCCGGAGGAAGTTCTGGAACGCCATGAGGCTCGAGGCGGACAGGAAGATGTTGCGGCAGATCTCGCTCTTCACGTTGACCATGAGGTCCTCGAAGAGCTTGTAAGACTCCGCCTTGTACTCCATGAGCGGGTCCTTCTGGCCGTAGGCCCGAAGGGAGATGGACACGCGCAAGCTGTCCATGTTGTACAGGTGCTCCTGCCATTGACGATCAATGGCGCTGAGCATCGTGTAGCGCTCGACCGTTTTCAGCGCCTCCGGGTTCTCGACGCTGATCTTCAGCTCGTACGCGCGCCGAACAGCTTCGCACACGAAGCTGGCAACGGCGAACTGATGGGACGAAAGGCCGTCGAAGAGGGACTTGGGTTGGGGTGTCTCGGTGCCTGTCTGGGCAGCCTTGATGATTTCCTCCTCGGGTAGGCCCAGGGGAAAGGTGAGATTGGCCCAGTCGGACAATCCCCGAATGTTCCAGGCGTCGTAGTCATTCCCCTCGTCGGAGAATTGGCGGATCTTCTCGACGACAACCTCCTCCATGATGTCCATGAGGCGGTCCCGGACGTCGTCGGTGTGGATGATGTCGTTCCGGAAGCTGTAGATGACTTCGCGATGGCGGTTCATCACGTCGTCGAACTCGAGTGTCCGCTTGCGGATCTGGAAGTTGTGTTGCTCGACGCGTTTCTGGGCCTGGCCGATGGACTTGTTGAGGAGCGGATGCTCCAGCTCCTGGCCCTCTTCAAGACCCATCTTCTCCATGTACCGGACGATCCGGTCGGAGCCGAACAGGCGCATCAGGTCATCCTCAAGGGAGAGGAAGAAATGGGAGCTGCCAGGATCGCCCTGGCGTGCGCAACGGCCGCGAAGTTGGCGGTCGATTCGCCGGGATTCGTGGCGTTCTGTGGCGACGACGTGGAGACCGCCGATCTCGGCGATACCATCACCAAGTTTGATGTCGGTCCCGCGGCCGGCCATGTTGGTGGCGATGGTCACCGCAGCGCGAAGTCCGGCGCGGCCGACGATTTCGGCTTCCTGCTCGTGATACTTGGCGTTGAGGACGGAATGGGCGACGCCGGCCTTCTTGAGAAGCCGGGAAAGGTGTTCACTGGCCTCGACGGAGATGGTGCCGACCAGGATCGGGCGGCCCTGATTGTAGACGTTGACGATTTCGCGGACGACGGCGTCCCATTTTTCCCGGCGGGTCTTGTAGACCGTGTCGTGGGAGTCCTTGCGCTGGGACGGCTTGTTGGTCGGGATGACCAAGACGCCGAGGTGGTAGATGTCGAGAAACTCCTGGGCCTCGGTTTCGGCGGTGCCGGTCATGCCGGCCAGCTTGGTGTAAAGCCGGAAGTAGTTTTGGATCGTGATGGTCGCGTACGTCTGGGTTTCGCGTTCGATCTCGACGCCTTCCTTGGCTTCAACCGCCTGATGAAGGCCATCGCTCCAACGGCGGCCCGGGAGGGCGCGGCCGGTGTGTTCGTCTACGATAATGACCTTGTTGTCCTGGACGACGTAATTGACGTCCCGCTCGAAAAGGCAGAAGGCCTTAAGCAACTGGGAGATGACGTGGATCTTCTGGGCTCTGCTCTCGAAGTCCTGCTGCGCCTTCTGTTTGGCATCGAGTCGTTGTCGGGCATCAAGGCCGGTTGCCATGTCGATCTCATGGAACTGCGTCCCGATGTCGGGGAGCATGAACGCATCAGGATCATCAGGGCGGAGAAATTGGCGTCCCTTCTCTGTCAGGTCCGCGTCGTGGCCCTTTTCGTCGATGGCAAAGAAGAGTTCCTCTTTTTCGGCGTAGAGCAGTTTTTTGGACTGGTCGGCGTGAAGGGAAAGCTCCGCCTTGTTCATGAGGCGGATGTTCTCCGCGGATTCAAGGAGGCGAAGGAACTCGGGCAGGCGGGGTTGGCCCTGTTTGACGCGGAAAAGGAGAATGCCGATCTGACGTTCGAGTTCGTCCTTATCGGTGGGGTTGGAACCATCCTCGGGATGGAGCTTTTTCATCAGCGACTCGGCTTCGCTGGCGAAGCGGAGACACAGGATCTTCTGGGCCTGTTCGACGCGGCCGATGGCGGGTCGGAACTCGTCGTAAATCTTATTGTCGGTGTGAACGACTGCCGGGCCCGAGATGATGAGCGGGGTCCGAGCTTCGTCGACGAGGATCGAGTCGACTTCGTCGACGATGGCGAAGTAATGGCCTCGTTGGACCTGTTCAGCGGAGGTGACGGCCATTCCGTTGTCGCGGAGGTAGTCGAAGCCGAACTCCGAATTGGTTCCGTAGGTGATGTCGCAGTTGTATTGAGCGCGGCGGACATCCGGGGGTTGGTCGTGCTGGATGCAGCCGATGGTGAGTCCGAGGAAGGTGTAGAGACCGCCCATCCACTCGCTATCGCGGGCGGCGAGGTAATCATTGACCGTGACGACGTGGACACCGCGGCCGGTGAGTGCGTTGAGATAGACGGGGAGGGTGGCGACGAGGGTCTTGCCTTCGCCGGTGGCCATTTCGGCGATCCTGCCGCTATGCAGGGCGAAGCCACCGATCAACTGGACATCAAACGGGATCATGTCCCAAGCGATGTCGTGGCCCCGGACATGGACACTCTGCTTGGCGGCGGCCATCCGGCGGCAGGCGGTTTTGACGACGGCGAATGCCTCCGGAAGAATCTCGTTCAATTTGGCCGCCAAAGCCGCCTTGTCCTCGATGGGGGCAAGTTCCTCCTTCCAAGCGGCGGTTTTCGCCCGGAGGGCGTCTTCCGAGACCGATTGGAGCTGCAGTTCAAAATCGTTGATGCGAACGACCACGGGGCTCAGCTTCCTGACCTCGCGTTCGTTCTTGGTACCGATAATCTTCCGGACGAAGTAGCCGAGCATGTTTCTTGGCCCTTCCGAAAAGGGTCGGCCACGCTACGCGTGGTCCGGGAACGCGTCAAAGGCTTTCCGGGGTTGACGAAATGCGCGGGGATTGGTCAGGACGTCCGAGATTGGATTTGCCGGCGGGCAGGGGAGCCCCGACCCTTTGCGGCGATGTTGCTGGAGTTCACCAAGATGACCGGGGCCGGGAACGATTTTATTGTCGCGGACAACCGCACCGGGTCGATTCGTCTGACGCGGGAGGCCGTGGCGCGGTTGTGCCACCGCCAGTTCGGGATTGGAGCCGACGGGTTGATGTTGTTGGTGCCCAACGCAAAAGGGAGGGGAGATTGGGCCTGGCAGTTCTGGAATTCGGATGGATCGGACGCGGAGATGTGCGGCAACGGGGCGCGATGTTTCGCACGCTATATTCAGAGGGTCACCGACTGGACGAAGCCGTCGTTGTCGTTCGAGACCGTTGCGGGGGTGATCCTTGCGGAGTTTGAAGGAGAACGGGTGACGGTGAACCTGACCGCCCCGCACGGGTTGAGGCTGCGTGAGTTGATCGAGACGTCCGCTGGTGGGATCGAGGTCAGTTCGTTGAACACGGGCGTTCCCCACGCCGTGGTGTTCGTTGCCGATGCGGATCAGGCGATGGTTTTGGCGCGGGGGCGTGAACTTCGGCATCATCCCCACTTTGGGCCGCGGGGCACCAATGTGAACTTCGTGGAGATTAATGGGCCCGGGCATATCCGGGTGCGAACTTACGAACGCGGTGTGGAGGGTGAAACCCTGGCTTGCGGAACGGGCGTCAGCGCGAGCGCGATGATCGCGGCGCGGATCCACGGCTTCCCATCACCGGTACGGGTCCAGGTGCAGGGGGGGGACGAACTGCGAGTGGGGTTTGTCGAGGAGGGTGGGCAGTTCTCGGAGGTGCGTCTCAACGGCCCGGCTTCGTTTGTCTTCGACGGGCGGATCGAGGTTTGACCGGGGGTCGCGGTGATCGGCGACGTTCCTGGTATTCCTGAAAAATCGGTTTCCTGATTGGCGCCTATGGCGCATGCTCCGCGTCCCATGTTTATCGGGACCTACACGGCGATCGTGACGCCGTTCCGCGACGGGAAGGTTGACGAGCCGGCGTTGTCGCGCCTGGTGCAACTTCAGGTCAAGGGCGGTGTCGACGGTGTCGTCCCGGTTGGAACGACCGGCGAATCGCCAACCCTGGACTTCGACGAGCACATTCGCGTGGTGGAGCTGGTCGTGAAGGTCGCGGCGGGGCGGATTGCGGTGATTGCGGGCACAGGCGCGAATTCGACGCACGAGGCGGTGGGGCTGACTCGCGAGGCGGCGCGGGTGGGCGCGGATGCTTCTCTCCAGGTGGCGCCTTATTACAACAAGCCGACGCCGGAAGGGATGTATCAGCACTTCCGCGAGGTGGCTGGGGCGACGAAACTTCCGCTGATCCTGTACAGCATTCCGGGCCGTTGCGGGATCGAGATTGCCATCGAGACGGTTCGCCGGTTGGCGGGGGAGTGTCGCACGGTCGTGGGCATCAAGGAAGCGGGAGGGAACGTGGACCGGGTGAGCCAGTTGCGGGCGGTCTGCGGGCCGAAGTTCACCATTCTGAGTGGGGATGACGCACTCACGGTGCCCTTCATGAGCCTCGGCGCGCACGGCGTGGTCAGCGTGGCCTCGAATGTGGTGCCCAAGCAGGTGTCACGGCTTGTGCGTGCCTTTGCCAGCGGCGATACCCAGGGGGCGCTCAAGATGCATGGCCAGTTGTACCCGATTTTCAAAGATCTGTTTCTCGAGACGAATCCCATTCCCGTCAAAGCGGCGCTGGCCATGATGGGGCTCATCGCCGAGGAGTATCGACTCCCGCTTTGCGCGATGAATCCCAAGAGTCGCGAAGTCCTGGCGGGCACGATGAAGGCGTGCGGGCTCCTGCGCTGACCGGCGGCTCCGGCGACCCAATGGCGCGCCTGGAGACGACCCGGAAGCGTTGCAATCCGCAACTCCCCGCAACACCACAATCATGACGCGAATCCTTATCAACGGCTCGAAGGGTCGTATGGGTCAGGCTCTCCTGACCTGTGCCGCCCGGATGCCAGAAATCCAAGTCAATGCGGGTGTCGATGTCGGCGACGATCTCGCGCCTGCGATAAAGGACTGCGATGTCGTGATCGACTTCAGCTTTCACTCGGTGACGCCGAGGGTGGCCAGGCTTTGCGCGGAGCGCCACAAGGCGATCGTGGTCGGGACGACCGGGCATTCCGAGGCGGACAAGGCGGTGATCCGCGAGGCGGGGTCGACGATTCCGATGGTCTGGGCGAGCAATTTCTCGACGGGTGTCAACACGCTCTTCTGGTTGACGCGGAAGGCGGCGGAGATCCTGGGCCCGTCCTTCGATCTCGAGGTGATCGAAGTGCATCACCGGCTGAAGAAGGATGCTCCGAGCGGAACGGCGACGACGCTGCTCGAGATCCTGGGCGAAGTGCGCAAGTTGCAACTGGAACAGGTGTTGCGGCATGGTCGCCAAGGCATTACCGGTGAGCGCACGTCGGCTGAGATCGGCATTCACGCGGTCCGGGGTGGCGACGTGGTGGGGGATCACACGGTGCTTTTCGCTACGAATGGCGAGCGGGTGGAGCTGACCCACAGGGCTGGGAGCCGGGAGACGTTTGCCACCGGCGCCTTGAGGGCGGCGAAGTGGGTTGTCGGGAAGGCCCCGGGCATCTACGACATGCAGGATGTACTCGGGCTGCGGTGAATGGGTCTTTGGCATCGGGCAATACCACGCCATTCCATGACTGTCCGGATCAAGGTATGCGGGATCACGTGTGTAGAGGATGCACTGGTGGCTGTGGAGGCGGGCGCGGACGCCTTGGGGTTTATGTTTTATGCCCCCAGTCCCCGGTGTGTGCGCCCGGATCAGGTTCGACGGATCGTCGAAAGACTCCCTCCCTTCGTGGCGCGGGTTGGCGTTTTCGTGAATGCGGACGAAGCCCAGATCCGGATGACGATTCAGGAGTCGGGATTGGATACCCTGCAATTGCATGGGAAAGAGACGCCGGAGCTTTGCCAGCGCCTGGCGCCGCTTCCGGTGATCAAGGCCTTCCGAATGGACGGGCCCGCGGCACTGAATGCGCTGGACTCGTATTCCGAATGTGCCTGGCTTCTGGACAGTTACGTGGCCGGGGTCTTCGGCGGGACTGGCCAGACGTTCAACTGGGATCTGGCCTGTGAGGCGGTCAGGCGGGGCGGCCGGGTGGTGCTGGCGGGCGGGTTGACCCCCGACAACGTGGCCCGTGCGGTGGCGGCGGTGTCGCCGTACGGTGTGGACGTGTCGAGCGGAGTGGAAGTCTCGCCGGGACGCAAGGACCCGGAGAAGCTCCGGGCATTTGTGAAAGCGGCGAGATCGACCTGAGAGCCTGAAGAGGTCGAACGTCAGGCGGCAGTGGCAGGGACGGCGTGGGAGCCAGGCGCTGATTTTTTCTTTGAATCAGCCGTGGAGCCGTTGGGAGGCATGGCACCGATCTTCTCGTGGACGTGGTTGGGCCAGCCGTCGGTGAAGAAGCGGAACAACCAGCCGCCCTGTTCCTTGAGGCGTTGGTAGCCGGCGCGCAAATCGAGGATCATCGTGATCCGCCGGTTGGGGCAGTTGAGTTCGCCGGTGTCGTGGGTGGCGACGGGTTGAAAGCCTAGGACGCGGGTGTGGAAATTATACGGGCTGTGGGCCTCTCCCTCGAAGATGTCGGTAACGTAGTGGGTATAGCCCTGTTCGATTGTTTCGCGACTCGCCTCACGCATGAGGGCCCCGACCACCATCATGTGGCGGCGATACTCTGGGAGAACGGCGAAACGCCCGATCTCGGCGATGCGATTGCGGCGGATGAATTCATCCACATCGATGCCGCCGAGCGTCTTGAAGCCGTACTCCTTGTAGAGGTCGAGAGGCAGATCGTACAGAACCCGTAGCGTGCCGACGGGACGGTCGGCGTCGAGGATGACAAACCACGAGATGCTGGGTTTCCCCAGTTCGTCATCGGGGAAGAGCTTCTCGTCGCGGGTGATCCAGTTTTTTTCCTGCTGGTACGTGGCGCGCATCACCTCGATGGCCAGCGCGCGCTCGGAGTCGCCCGTCACCCGGATCACGCGCATACGATCACTCAAAGCCATGGTGTTTCCTCCTGGTGGAACTTGCGTCCCACAATTTGCCACTCAATCCGCCAATCTCCTGCATGATACGTGCGTGCCACGCCCGCACATGATCGCGTGACGGGGCGGGGTCATGTTGCGACGGATGAAGCGGCTGGCCAATAAAGATTTCCATCGGTGATCGATCGCGAATGGGGTGTTCCACGGATTGGTTGGGAAAACGGATGCCGATCGGGAGGACAGGACTTCCTGTCTCCAGGGACAGCCGCGCCGCGCCGTCGAAACCGCGAAGCAATCGCGTGGGATGCCGGTTGGTGGTGCCCTCGGGGAAGATGCCGACGGAGCCGCCGTCACGAAGCACGCTCGCGGCTCGTTCGAATGCCGGCCCCTTACGCTCAAACCAGGGCCTGAATACGTTCAAGACCGTGGGGCGGGCAGGCTTGCGAACCAGCAGGATGGTCTCGCCACAGCGAAGCAAAGTCGCAATCCCGGGAATCAACGCGAAATTCCAGTCGGCGATAAACCGCACCAATCTACCCTGACGCAAAAAGCAGAAGAGGCTCGGGAGAAGGAGAGCTTCCAGCCGCGTGCTGTGATTGAAAACTGCGATGAACGGATCGCTCCCGGTAGCGAGACGTTCCACGCCATGAACGGCGACAAGATCCCGTCGAAGGACCGAGAAGATCGATCTCACCATAACCCGGGTGAGGACTCCGGATTGGAGCGGCAAAGGGCGCCGCCAGATCTCCGCTTGTCCAGGTGGATGCCACGCCATTGGAGAACGTTCGAACGGAACAGGTTCGGATGAATCCGAAACGGCGGGAAAACCAGGTCCCGACGGAGATCCGGGGTGGGCTTTGGGAACAACGTCCGCACCCGGGCCCGAAGTCTCGATGGCAGTCGGTGCGCTTAACAAAACGCATCGCAGCAGACCAGAAGCAACGGAGCCTTAGCAAGGCAGGAGTTCGCCGGGAAATCGCGAAATCGCGAATTCACTCCAAGTCCCTCTCCGCCAGAAATTCCCTCAACTCCTCAACACCGAAATCCGCCAGCACATCGCCGTCCCAGTTCATGGTGGGGGACCTGCTTTGACCGGAGAGCTCCAACATCTCTTTGAACGCGGCGGGGTCGCCGGACACCACCACCTTGCGGTAGGCCAGTTTGCGGCCGTCGAGGTACTCCATGACCTCGTCGCACCAGCCGCAGCCTGTCTTCACGTAGAGAATCGGCACCACCGGAACTGGATTGCTCACGCCCTCATGCAGCCACTCGGAGCGGGCTTCCACAAGCCGTAGACGGTAGGAAACTTGACGGAACAACACCCACGCACAGGATGATTGACCCCGGCTGTTGGTTCCGTCCGCCATTGAAATCGGACCGGGCTGGAGGGAAGGCCGCAAGAACGCATGCGCCGTTTTCGGGGAGAAACCTCCGCGTGAACCGTGGCGGACGAAGGAGCACCATGCTCGTTATGACAGCATGTCGAGTTCGCTGACGCTGAAGTGCTGAAATCCCGCATCGAAGGTGGTGACCCGCCACGAAGCGGACTCGGCGAGAGCCGCCAGCCACGCATCCATCCAAAGATTCGGGGAAGGTTCACGCCCGATCACGTTGCGGCGGAAAAGGGCTTCATGCGGGGCGGGAGCCCCCTCTACCCAAAACGTGCGCGGGTCACCGGCGAAAGCGGACCAGGCATCCAAAGCCGCCCCCGAAGTGATCGGTTTGCCGTTCATGACGCTTGTATTGGTCAGGAGCCGGAGGACCCCCAATCGAACCGGCCAGCAGAGGGCGATGCTTGAGTCCGGCTGCTTCTCCCACCAGTTCCAAGCCGATGGGTGATGGGCATGCCAGGCGACGATTGTCGCGAACACGACGTTCACATCGATGACAGTGTTCATCCCGGGTTTGGAGCATCGTTCTCGAGGAGAACGGCGAGTTCGGCGTTGGTGCGACCGGGGATGTGATGTTCTCCGGGCTGCCCAACTGGCGCCCGAACCATGCGGCGCGCGGGTGCTACCTCATTCTCGAGGGCACGCTCCAGCGCGTGCGTGAACCATTCTTTCAGCGTGAGTTCCCGATGCAGCGCCGCCAATTTGACCCGACGAAACAGGACATCCGGTATCTCGATCGTTGTGCGCACGCATATGTATGTCGTGAACCTCAACCCGAGCGCCGATGCAGGCCTCCGGGCGCTCTCTCCGGACGTCAATCACGGCTTGGCCAGCGATTTCATCGTCGGCACGTTAGGATCGCCTGGCAACGGCACCTCCAACCGCGCCCTGCTCCGCTTCGATATCGCCGGTGCAATCCCCGCCGGTGCGACGATCGACTCGGTCACCCTGACGCTGGTCGACGTCTCCCAAAATTCCGTCGTTCCCTCGAACTTCGAGCTGCGCGCGATGCTGCAATCGTGGAACGAAGGGGAGGTCACCTGGAATTCGCGCTCGAACGGGATCGAGGCGTGGTCGGCGGCGGGCGGACAAGCCGGCGTCGAATTTTCGCCGACGGCGAGTGTCTCCTATGACACCGGCACGGGGACGTTTGTGGTTGGCTCGACGACGGCGTTTGTGAACGACATTCAGACCTGGCTCGACAACCCGTCGGTGAACCACGGATGGATCCTGTTGAGCGACGACGAATCGACCCA
>JBBQIU010000038.1:0-10233 GCA_038325245.1 Verrucomicrobiota bacterium | reverse complement strand
TCCATCGGGTGCAAACTTGATTGCCGTCGGTGGCGGAGGCACGGGAGAGTCGGCCGGAGGTTTTCGGAGTGTGACTAATCATCGTTCATCATCATTTCCGGCCCGGTGGGGTTCGACGAGTTATCGAGCAGGCGACGCCGTTTGTTGCGAAGGGCAAGGTCGGTTCGGTGCTGTTGCTTGGAGGCGACCGTCCGGATGCGGTGTGGCTGGAGGCGTTCGCACGCCGCATGTCGCCGGTGCCCGTGTCATGGAAGGCGGACCCTTCTCTGGGATACACGGCGGAACAGAATCGAAGCCCCGAGGTCATCCGGCGGCGGGTAGGAGCGTTTCTCCTGCGCATCCTGAAGGGCAACCGTGGGAAGGGTGGAGACTGGGTGTGGATTCACAATCCCGGGCTGGGGCGGAACGTCGTCGTGGCGAATGAACTGGCGCGGGTGTGTCGGGCGCGGGGTGTGCGCGTAACGTGGCACCATCACGATTGGTGGTTCGACAACCGGTGGGCGCGATGGGAGGAGATGCGGGTTCACGGGGTGAAGACGCTTCGGGCGGCGGCCCGGGCGATGCTGCCAGGCGGGCACGGGTGGATGCACGCGGGGATCAATCGGCGGGACGCGGCGCGACTACGTTCCGCTTTTCCGGAACAGGCGGTTTGGCTGCCAAATCCTGTCGAGTTCAAGGCGCCGATCGGTGTTCGTCAGGCGAAAGAGGCTCGGGCGTGGCTGGCGAAGCGGCTGGATGGCGACGAGAAATCGCCGGTCTGGCTCCTTCCGTGCCGGTTTCTGAGGCGAAAGAACGTGGCCGAGGCGGTGTTGCTGGCCCGTTGGATCCAGCCAGAGGCATGGCTCGTGACGACGGCCGGCGCGAGTTCGAAGGATGAGATTGGAACGTGGACGCGCCTGAAGGCGGCTGCGGAGACTCACCGTTGGCGGGTGCGATTGTCGGTCCTCGACGGAGCCCCTTCCACCGCGCCGAGCGTGGAAGAACTTCTCGGGGCGAGCGCCGTCGTGGTGCTGACGTCGCTCGTGGAAGGATTCGGGTTGCCTTACCTGGAGGCTGCGGCGGCCGGACGCCCGCTCGTGGCGAGGCGGTTGGGGAACGTTGTGCCGGATCTCGAACTGCTCGGCTTCCGATTCCCGACTCTTTACGACGAAGTCAAGGTCTCACCGGGATGGTTGGATTGGCCGGCGGAGATCGAACGGCAGACGCGATTGTTCGCCGCGTGGCGAGCTGGGCTTCCGAGGGTGTGCCAGGACTGGGTTCAACTCCCACCCTGGCTGGACAAGACGGCTCCGCGGGGCGTGCCTTTCAGCCGGTTGACGCTGACGGGGCAACTGGAGGTTCTCACGCATCCTGCGGAGTCGACGCGCG
The DNA here is from genome assembly GCA_038325245.1 of Verrucomicrobiota bacterium. Classification (GTDB taxonomy): domain Bacteria; phylum Verrucomicrobiota; class Verrucomicrobiia; order Limisphaerales; family CAIMTB01; genus CAIMTB01. The sequence goes on along the minus strand of JBBQIU010000038.1, from coordinate 8,865 downwards.
CATTCGCCATGACGCTGAATCCCTGGCTGCGGCGATGGGCGGCGCGAGCGGAGACGGGGGTGCTTCCGTGTGTCACCTGGAGGGCGGGGACCACGGAGAAGCTTTCGGGCCGCGCGTACGCGGGACGTTTTTGGCGGGCGGAACGATTGGCCCGAAGCGCGCCCCCTCCGCGCGAGGAGGAAGCAGAGTCAGCCCAGGAGGCGTTCATTCGGGAACGGCTCTCGACGGAGCATCTTTACCCGATGCTCTGGACTTCGGAGACATAAACGAAATCGATGGAGACGAAGGTGGCGATGAAGGCGCGAGTCGTGGTTTTGGACGTATACGGAACCCTTCTGGACGTGGGTCCGGCTCCTGCGGATGTGGATTCGAGATGGCAGACGCTCTGCCGGGTGGCATTTGGGCGGCCCGACCCCCGGTCCTGGCCGGTGTATGGGGAGGCCTTAAGGGAGGCCGTGCGGACATCCCGGACCATCGCCCAGGAACGGGGAGTGCCTGTGCCGGAGGTCGACTGGTCAGGGATCGTGGGAGAGGTTTTACCGGGATGGCGTGACCTGCCTGTGGAAGCGCGGGAACGGTTCCTCGTGGAACAAGCGGGGCTGACGCACACCGTTCGACTTCATCCGGGGGCGGGACGGTGTTTGAACCGGCTCCGGGCCGACGGGGTGCTCTTGGCGATCGCGTCGAATGCGCAGCCGTACACGTTGGTGGAACTGGAACGGGAACTTGGGGCAGCGGGACTGACGCTGGGGGCGTTTAAATCGGATCTGTGCTTCTGGTCGTGGCGCCATGGGTTCGCGAAACCCGATCCGCATGTCTTCCGCGTGTTGGACATTCGACTGCGGTTGTTGGGTTTTCGTCCCGGGGAGATTCTGATGATCGGGGATCGGATGGACAACGACGTCCTGCCGGCGAAGGCGTGGGGTTGGCAGGCCTGGCATCTGGCGGCGGCGCCCCGAGATACGCTGGGAGGGGACTGGAGTACGTTCGAGGGGTGGTGGTGGGGGGCGTCCGAGATCTCTGCCAGGATTCGGGGTGAGGATGCATCTGTGCAAGGGTGAGGGGCGTTAAATGAGGAAATGGGTTTGCCGGCCGTCCGCTTCGTCGATAGAGATCCCCCGCCCTGGATTGGCCTCCTATCGCTGGGGATTGTTCCGGGGCGAGGGCGCGATTCACGCGGCCCGACGAAGTGGACGGCCATGCGGGTCGAAACATTAAACGAATCCTCGGATGAGGCTTTGTTCGCCCGGGTCGCCGAAGGCGACGCCGAGGCCTTTGCCGCGTTCTACGATCGGTACGAGGCCCTGCTTTATTCGATTGCTCTTCGCATCCTGCGATTGGAATCCGAGGCCGAGGACGTGCTTCAGGATGCGGCGGTGCTGATCTGGGAAAGGGCTCCGCTTTACAAGGCGGACCAGGGGCGCCCGGTCAACTGGGTGATCACCGTGTTGCGCAACAAGGCGATCGACCGGCTTCGATCGAGTCGGCGACGGGGAGAACTCATGGAGCGGGCGGCGTTGGAATTGGCGGGAAACGATGACACGTCGGCGTCCGTCGCGGCACACGTTGGAGAATCGGCGGGATTGGTCATGAAGTGCCTGACGCATCTGCCGATGGAACAGCGAAAAGCGATCGAGTTGGCGTACTTCGCCGGGCTCAGTCAAAGCGAGATTGCGGAGCGGCTGCAAGAGCCCCTGGGAACGATCAAGGCGCGCATCCGTCGGGGAATGCTGGCGATGCGGGATGCGCTGGAGGGCGCGATATGAATTTGAGTTGTGATGAATTGCAGCAATTGACCGCCTTGGAAGCCGTGGGGGCTCTTGAGGGCGAGGATGCCTTGCGTTTGCGCTACCGCCTGGAGACGGACGCCGCGGCACGCGAAGAGCTTCGGCGCTTTCTGAATGTCGCCGCCGCGCTCGGGGCCACGGCACCGATGCGACAGCCCCCGGCGTCTGTTCGCGCCCGCGTCCTGGAGCGGATCTCGAAGCAACGACAGGCGCCAAGGGAAGACGGGATCGCGTCGAGCGGAGGGAAGCCGGTGGTTCGGGAGGGGTTTGATCTCGTCCTCCATACCGCTCCGTGGATTCCGGCCCCGCTGCCGGGGATGCGGTTCAAGGTACTTTCGGCCGGTTCGAACCAAACGTACGTGATGCTGGAAGTCGAATTGGCTCCGGGAGCGAGCTACCCCGAGCATTCGCACGTCGGAGTGGAGGACATGTATGTCCTGACCGGGGACTTGCAGACCGAGGGCTTGAAGTTGGGTCCTGGCGACACTTTCCATGCGGAGCCAGGAACGGACCATGACGGGTTGAGAACCGTGTGGGGTTGCACGGCGCTGATGGTGGTGTCGAAGGCGGCATTCGAAGCGACGGTGCCCTCGTAAACAGGCCGATTCTTGATTCTTGGCGTTCTTCGTGTCTTCGGGCCCATCAGGACCGCTTCGCTAGTTCGTGATCTTGCGGTTATGTCTCTTGACCTCGATCGAATCGTTCCGCCTAAGCTGCGCCCGCCCGCCCCGGTTCCGACTCCCTTTGAAACCCGGGCGCGTCATTGCACACAACTATGAAGCTTCGAATCCGCCTGGAACTCTCGGCGATGATGTTCATTCAGTTCTTCATCTGGGGCGCCTGGTATGTGACCGCGCCCAACTATCTCGGGACCATCGGATTCGATGCCGCGGATTTCAGTTGGACATACTCGGTGGGTCCGATTGCGGGGATGATTTCGCCGTTCTTTGTCGGAATGATCGCGGATCGCTTTTTTCCCGCCCAGCGGGTGCTTGGGGTGATGCATCTGGTCGGAGCGGGCCTCATGTTCTGGGCGACGATGCAGATGCGGAGTGGGATGCCCTCGCCATCGATCATCAATCTGGCGTTTTTCGGGCACATGCTGACGTATTTTCCGACGCTCGCGCTGACGAACACGCTGGCCTTGAGGAACATGACGGACGCGCAGAAGGAGTTTCCGCTGATCCGTGTGTTTGGAACGATCGGATGGATCGCAGCGGGGTTGAGCCTGACATGGCTCGGCCTGGAGAGGAGCATCGGCATGTTCTACCTGGCGACGGGAGCGGGTGTCGCGTTGGGATTCCTGAGTTTCCTGCTTCCGAATACCCCGCCGACGGCGACAGGACCGGTTTCGGCGCGTCAGATACTCGGGCTGGATGCGTTGGTTCTGCTCAAGGATCGGTCGTACCTGGTTTTTCTGCTTTCCTCGACGCTGATCTGCATTCCGCTGGCGTTCTACTACCAGATCACAAGCCGGGTAGTGGAGATGACGGGCCTGCCGATTGGTCAGACGATGTCTTATGGGCAGATGTCGGAAATCTTCTTCATGCTGGTGATGCCGTTCTTCTTCGCGCGGCTTGGCGTGAAGTGGATGTTGGCGGTTGGAATGCTGGCCTGGGTGGGGCGGTACATCCTGTTCTCGATCGGTGCACCGCCTGAGATCCGGTGGATGATCATTGGGGGCGTGCTTCTCCATGGCATCTGTTACGACTTCTTTTTCGTGACCGGGCAGATTTACACGGATCAGTTTGCGCCGCGCACGGTGCGGGCTCAGGCCCAGGGAATGCTCGTGTTGTTCACGCTGGGATTGGGGATGTTCATCGGGGCCCAGATCGCGGGAAAGATCGAGGCGCAGCACACCCCCCCGAGGGCCAAGGAGTTATCCGCCCAGGTGGTTGCCAAGACGGCGGAACGCGACCGTGAGAGCGCGAAGCTGGCTGGCGCCAGCGAATCCGAACGCGCCGCCATTGAGAGTCAGGTGAAGGTGCTGGAACAGGAGGCAACCCAGTTGCGGCATGACGAGTTGGCTGCGATCGAATGGAAACCGCTCTGGGCCAAGCCAGCCGGTTTCGCAGCGGCAATCCTGGTCTTGTTCGTACTTCTCTTCAGACCGCCCGTTGCATTGGGCAAAGCCTCGTGACCCTGCTCCCTTGACATACGCCACCCGCCAAGCCACGCCCATACGCCTAGACGACATGAAGACACCCATGGACCGCCGTCAGTTCTTTCGTCGGGCCGGTGCCGCCGCTGTCGCGGCCAGCGTCGCCCCAGCATTGACCCTCACTCCCCAGGTTCTGGCGGAGGGACCCGCTCCGAAGCCGGAGAGCCGGTTGTTCCGGATTTCGCTGGCGGAATGGTCTCTCCACAAGGCCTTGTTCGCCAAGGAAGTCGATCATCTCGATTTTCCCAGGATCGCGAAACTCGACTACGGAATTCAGGGAATCGAACTGGTCAACCAGTTCTTCAAGGACAAGGCCAGGGACCGCAAGTATCTCGCCGCATTCAAGCAGCGGGCCATGGATCTGAATGTCCAGACGCTGCTGATCATGGTCGACGGCGAGGGCGCTCTCGGGGACCCCGATGCGGCCAAACGAAAGGAGGCCGTGGAAAACCACCATCAATGGGTCCAGGCCGCGCAATTCCTTGGTTGCCATTCCATCCGGGTCAATGCCGAGACGAACAATGTGGGTTCGTTTGACGAGCAGAAGAGCCGCGCGGCCGAGGGTCTGCGGGCGTTGTCGGAATTTGCCAGGACCCACGGGCTTGGCGTGATCGTCGAGAATCATGGGCACCTGTCCTCGAACGGCGCCTGGCTGGCTGCGGTGATGCAAGAGGTGGGGATGGCGAACTGCGGCACCCTGCCCGACTTCGGGAATTTTAACATCAGCGAGACCGAAGTGTATGACCGTTATCGTGGCGTCCAGGAGATGATGCCGTACGCGAAGGCGGTCAGCGCCAAGTCGAACGACTTCGATGATCTCGGCAATGAATCCAACACGGATTTCCGGCGCATGATGCGGATCGTGCTGGATTCGGGCTACCGTGGCTGGGTCGGCATCGAATACGAGGGCTCCAAGCTTTCGGAATCCGAGGGCATTCTTCACACGAAGTGGCTCCTCGAGAAGATCCAGGTCGAGTTTGCGTCCCAGTACGCCTGACGTGAGCTGTCCTGGGCCGATGCGGCCCGCGTTTCATATCGCCGGTCCGACCGCCGTGGGAAAATCGTCGGTCGCCGTCGAACTCGCCTTGCGCCTGGATGGCGAGATTCTGAGCGCCGATTCGATGCAGGTGTATAGGGGACTCGACATCGGCACGGCGAAATCCACGACCCAGAGGTCCCTCGTTCCCCACCACCTGATCGACCTCGTGGAACCCGTGGAGGGTTTCGACACCGCCCGGTGGCTGGCGGCAGCGATTCAAGCGGAAGCCGCGGTTTGCGCGCGGGGGCACGTTCCCATCTTCTGCGGCGGAACGGGACTGTACTTCCGGGCGTGGCTCGAGGGCTTGGATGCCGCCCCCGCCTCCGAACCGGCACTTCGAAGCGAGTTGGAGGCGTTGCCATTGCCCGTACTGTTGGATGAACTGGAACGTGAAGACCCGGCGACGTTTGGACGGATCGATCGCCAGAATCCGCGTCGGGTGGTGCGCGCGGTCGAGATCCTGCGTCTTCGGAAGAACTCGGAAGTGAAATCCATCTCGAGAGCTCCAGTCGTTGCGGGGAGTCGACCGGCCGCGTCGGATTCGGTCTTCGTGCTGCGGCGTGCGCCCGAAGACCTGAGGCGGCGCATGGAGGAACGGGTCGACGCGATGTTTGCGGCCGGGTTGGTGGACGAGACACGGCGGTTGCTTGCGCGTGGGTTGGCTTCAAATCGAACAGCCATGCAGGCGATAGGGTATCGGCAAGTGGTGGAGTATCTGGCAGGGGACCGAGATCTGCCGGCGACAGTGGCGCTGATTAAGACACGGACCTGGCAGTTTGGGCGGCGCCAGATGACGTGGTTCCGCCACCGGGCCCGGGTCGTGTGGATGGATGTGGGGGAGGGGGAATCGCCGGCGGAAACGGCGCAACGCATCCTGCAACATGGAATCAGAGGCTGAGGTGTCCCAGCGCGAGCAGTCCGCAGACCGACAGCGGGCTTCACTGGGAATCCCACACGCGGTATCATCCGGTTTACTCAGAAGTACCTTCGGATTTTTACTTCTCCAGGATGCGGTCGATCGTGCGATCCAACACGTCCCGATAGCCGTTGACGTCCAGGGTGATCGCATCGGGCTGGCCGCGGACTTCATACAGCCAGCCGGCTCCGTAGCCTTCCCGGCGGATCAACTCGATGTCGTCGGCGAGTGCCGGATTTCCGCCGAGAAATTCACCTGTGATGACACAAAACACATCGGAAATCGCCTTGAACCCCTCAATCCAACCCAGAACGTCACCTGCCTTTACGGAGGCTCGGGGCGGGGTGTCGAACCGGTGATCCACCGGGTCGCCAAGCATCCGGGTGGCGAACCGGGTGAAGCCCACGCGCCAGACACCATCGCGTTCTTCGAGCCAGCAATGGGAAGGGCTGTAGCGCCGGTCCATGGGTAGGGCGGTCACGAAGTTCGAGCGCTTGTAGTGGAGCAGGCTGGGCTCGGTCGTTTCCATTGGCTGATCCGGACGTCCTTCGGCCGTGGAAGGTTTCAGGGATCAGGGAACGACAGGCTCTAAGTGTGCCCCAAGATTGCGGCGGTCGTCCCGCCCCCTTGTTCTTGGGAATCCCGATCTCGGCGTGACGCTTGCGATCCAGGGACGCAATCCACAACGTACGCCGATGCGGTCAACGGAAGGCGAGCGGGCTGCATTCCGGTTGTTTTCGGTTTGTGCCGGATTCGAGCATGGAACGGGATTTTTCTCCCCCTGACACCTGATCCGACTAGAATTCCCACAATGCTTTCGCAGAAGGCCAAGTACGGAATTCAGGGATTGATGCACCTCGCGCGCAGAGGGCAGGGGATCCCCGTCCTGATTAAGGATATCGCCGAAAAGGAGCGATTGCCGCGCAAGTTTTTGGAGGCGATTCTCCTGGAGTTGAAGGGGGCCGGAATTCTCCATGCGCGGCCTGGGAAAGGGGGAGGCTATACGCTGAATCGGGATCCGGGAACGGTGACATTGGGTCGGGTGATTCGACTCATTGACGGGCCTTTGGCGCCGATTCCCTGTGTTAGCCAGACAGCGTATGCACCCTGTCGGGATTGCCTCGACGAGAGGACGTGTGTGATTCGTGCCGTCATGAAGCAGGTGCGAGATGCGACCGCCAAGGTGCTGGACGAAACGACCTTGGCGGATTTGATTGAGCAGCAGGATCGGCTGGGGAACAACGCACCGGTGCTCGATTTCAACATTTGAGCAGACTCACGGGCTGGGGACGGACTCCGTGGCGACGGGACCAGCGCGTCGCAGGGTTCAACTGGGGGAGGCCCGGACGTTCCGGGACGGCTCCCCCGTTTCAGCACCCAATCTTGCTGGACGCGTGCCGAACGAAGTCCGCGCGTTGGGCTGCGGGGAGGGCCTCCGGCTTGTAGAAGCGATCATAGAAATCGGCGTCGAGGTGTATGACCTGGTGGGCGAGGCCGCATCGGAATGGCGGAACATGGACCGGGAAACGCCCGTATCTCTTCCAGACGTACTCCACATAGGCGACCGCGGCCGCGAACGCCTTTTCTCCAATCGGCGCGACCGCTTCGACAACGGAGCGATGATTCCGCCACTGCGTGACGGGCGTCTCGCGGCGGAAAATGCCTTGGGGACCAAACTTCTGGTCCAGGACCGATTTCAGGGCGTCGGTCATGGATGGGAAATGGGGAGGACTTAGGGCGCGCAACAGGAAAACGCCTTGACGTTCCAGGCCGATCGCCAGGGGGACGGGAACGTCCTTGCGGAGCAACTTGAGCCCTGCGGCAACGAGTGGTCCGGTGCCGAGGTAGCGGCTGGCAGGCATGGACTGCATCCGGAAACCTAGACTCTCGAACCAGGCGAAGTCGTGGTTGGCAAAGTGCGGGAAGCCTCCGAGGCCCAAGGCCTGGGTCATGAGGCCGAGGTTCTGAAGGACCATTCCCATCTCGAGATTCACAAAGTCGGTCACGAACTGCTCGAGTTGCTTGATCGTGATCACCTTTCCATGCGCCGGATCATCGTCGAGGTGACCGCCGCGGCTCTTCGCGAAGCGACCCAGCCCCGCGGGCCGGAAGTTGTTCCTTTCGTCCAGGATGTACACACCCGTGTCTTCATTGAGGATCTCGAGCAGTCCATTCAAGTACATGGGGGTCAGATCGCCCACGGGCAGGAAGTAGGTGCTGCCAGGGGCGTGGAGCGACCAGCGGTTGGCGTTGATGTTGAAAAGCGGTTCGACCGGCGGATGCAGGCGACGGTCCGCCACCTGGACGCGAACCGAGTGATAGAGGCGTGTGAGCTCACCCCGATGGCTTAGTTCGATCCCCTCGGCAAGTTCCAGAGACGAAAGCTCCCTGGGTCGCCGGACCAACCAGACGCCGCGATCGTTGATGACGAAGAGGGCGACGGTTTGAAGACAGTCACCACTTGCCACCGTGCGCCCAATCAACCCGGCCATGATGTTGCCGCCTTGCCCTGGCGCATAACACAGGTCGGCCATGGCCGGTCCCGTGATACCACAGGCGCTCCACACGAGGGCCGCTTCGTCGGCGTCCGAGAGCGGGACTGCGGCATGGCGACTCTCGTACGCGAGAGGTCCGGCTGGCATGGACATGCCCAACCCGAATCGACGGGAGCGCCGGTCGCGAAGTGCGTCCACGAGCGAATAGCCAGCCGGAAGGCTGGGCGGGGCGATGGTTCCAGTCCCTTCCGGCCTGGGAGGAAAGGCAGGATCGGGGGCGCTAGCATCATTCATTCCCGATTAACGGCTGATGCGGGTGGTTGGATGCAAGCACGGTCCTTAGAGCCTGTCTGAAAAGTGAGTGGGGTCCTGCGGCGAGGGATTTTGGGCGCGCCCGAGGCGGCGAGGCCGGAGCATCCCCGCAGCGGGCTGTGACGGCCGAGCCAACGAAGGGCGCGCCCAAAAGA
>JBBQIU010000037.1:0-10331 GCA_038325245.1 Verrucomicrobiota bacterium | reverse complement strand
GAGCTCAAGGAATCGGTGAATCAGTCTCGCGAATGGCTCACCTCGAAGGGCAAGTCCTGACCCACCGAATGCTTATCCCAGTCCGAGCTTTTTCCGCTTGCGATAGAGCGTGGCTTGGTCGATCCCGAGGACTTCCGAGGCTTCGACCAAGCTCTTCGACTGTGAAAGCACCTGTCGAATGTGCGCCTCTTCCAGGGCTTCGAGGGTGACCGCGGCCCCGCTCTGAATCGGCGAAGTGCCCTTTCCAAGGTTCGCGTCGCCGCCGGCAGAAGGCGCCAGGTCCGCCGGAAGATCCGCCGCCGTCACCTCCGTTCCACGCGCCAGGATCACGGCGCGCTCGATGGCGTTGCGCAGCTCGCGCAGGTTACCGGGCCAGCCGTGCGCCAGAAGACGGGACGTCGCGTCCTCCGATAATCCCGCCAGGTTCCGAGCGCACTGCCTTGCGAAGTGACGCAGATAATGCTCCGCGAACCGCACGAGATCACCCTGCCGCTCCCGCAGCGGCGGCATTTCGACCGTGATAACGTTGATCCTGAAGTAGAGATCCTCCCGGAAGACTCCCTCGGCGACTCGCTTCTTGAGATCGCGGTTGGTCGCCGCGATGAAGCGGATCTCCGCCCGCCGGGTGACGTTCTCACCGAGGCGTTCGTATTCCCGTTCCTGGAGCAGTCGCAGAAGCTTGGGCTGGATCTCAAGAGGGAGGTCACCGATTTCGTCCAGGAACAGGGTTCCCCCTTCCGCAGCTTTCACCTTCCCCCAGTGATCCCTCACCGCGCCGGTAAAGGAACCCTTGACGTGCCCGAACAATTCGCTTTCGAGCAACTCCTTGGATAGGCTTGGACAGCTCATAGTGACGAACGGCTTGTCCGCAAGATGGCTGCGCTGATGGACGGCGCGGGCGATCACACTCTTCCCGGTGCCGCTCTTCCCAAGGATCAACACGGAGGCGGGCGTGGATGCCGCCCGGCCCAGCACGTCCATCACCTCGCGCATGGCCTGCACCGAGAAATCAAAGATTGGTTCCACCGACTGCGCGCGCGTCTCGGTGGCTTCCCGTTCCAACTTCTCGATTCTCTGACCCAATTGCTGGAGCCGCTGGAGCCGGGCAAGCACGGCCACGAACTGCTCGCGGCGGAACGGTTTCTCCAGAAAATCCGAGGCACCCCGCCGCATCGCCTCCACCGCAGTCTTGACGCTGCTCTGGGCCGTCAACATCACCACCGGCACCGTCGGGTGCTTCCGATGGATCTCCACCAGCACGTCCAGCCCACTCTCCGATCCCAAATTCAGGTCCAGGAGAACCGCGTCAAGGTCCCCGTCCCGCAGCCGCTCCAACCCGTCCCTGCCGGTGGCTGCGCCTTCGGCGGTGTGGCCACCATCTTCGATCAGAAGGCAGGTGGCGTCGCGAAACGTCTTGTCGTCATCGATGACCAGGAACTCCATGCGTGGGCCTCAGGATGCAGACGGGCGCGGGAGGCGCACGACAAAGTTGGTCCCTTGGCCGGGCGCACTGTCGAAACTCAGCTCCCCGTTCATGGCGCGGACCAGCTTGTGGACAATGCTCAGGCCCAGTCCCGTGGAAGGCTCGCTCCCCGTCGGCCGGGCCGACAGGCGCGCGTAGCGGCGGAACATCCGCAGCCGATCCTCCGGGGTAAAGCCAGGGCCTTCGTCACGAATGCCGCACGCCACGTCGACGTCTCCCGGTTCCACCGTGACAACAATCCGCCGTCCGGGCGGAGAGAATTTCACAGCGTTGGAGACCAGATTGTCCAGCACCTGCGCCAAGGCCGTCGCGTCCGCAAAAACGGTGCTGTCGCCTACCAAGACCCGGACCTCGAGCGTCAATTCCTTTTGCCCGGCCGCTTCCCGGTACTGTTCCGCCGCCGCCGCCGCCGCCCCCGAAAAATCCTGAGGGGAAAGCGTGACCGAAACCCCGTGATCGGCCGCGGCGTTCGCGAGGAACTCCTTCACAAACGTCAGAAGGTTCCCCCCGGTGCGGACAATGTTTTCCGCAAGTTGTGAGGCTTGCGCATTGCCGGCCTCCGCAAGACGAACACGGTCCCGAAGAAGCCGGGCGCTTAACTCGATGCCGCCCAGGTGATTCTTCAGATCGTGGGCAAGTATCCCAAGCAACTCGTCCTTGTCCTGGGCAAGCTGGACTAGCCGGTCCCGGGCCGTCTTGAGCGCCAGTTGCGTCCGCACGCGCGAAATGAGTTCGGCGTGGTGAAACGGCTTCGTCACGTAGTCGACCCCCCCGGATTCCAGGGCGCGCACGATCAAGTCCTTGTCGTCCGCCGCGGAAAGGAAGATCACGGGGATGTCACGCCACTCGGGATTGGCCTGCAGTTGACGGCAGACCTCGCAGCCGTCCATCTCGGGCATGATCAGGTCCAGCAGAATCAGATCGGGTAGGTGCACCGCAATCCGACGCAGCGCAGTCTTCCCATCCGAGGCGGGAACGATCTCATAACCCAACTTGCCGAGTACGCCACCCACGACCTGGATGTTCGCCGGATGGTCATCCACCACCAGAATCCGCGCCGGTACCCCACCCCCTTCAACCCGACCCGAGCCAAGGCCCGCGTCCGGCGTCATCGGCGTCGTCATCGCCGTATGCTTCATGCGGCCCGAGACTCCTCCAACCGCCCGACCATTTCAGGGAAACGGGAGACGTGGTCCTCGAGTTCCACCACCGAGTAATTCGCGGCGTGCTCCGCCAAGGCATGGGCGTAGGTCTCGAGCGGCGCACACGTCCATTGCCTCGCCAGGCGCAGGAGCTTGGCCGCAAACTCCTGGCTCTCGTTGATCGCCAGGCCGTCCCGGATGGCGGGCCATTCGGCGTCCTGCAACCGCCGCAATTCGACCAGCAACTCAGGCGGGACCGGCCTCTTCACAACCGCAACCGCCGACGGCCCATCCGGCCCCGCCCCTTCTTCCGAGGCGACTTGCGGCAGGAAATGGGCCAGTTCCGAGAACAGGTCCCGCTTCGAAAACGGCTTGCGAACATACCCGTCGAAACGTTCCTTCAGTTCGGTTTCCTCACCCAGCAGGGCCGAAGCGGTCACCGCGATCACCGGCGTCCATGCGTGGGCCGGCAGCTTTCGGATCGCAGCCAGGGCTCCGCGTCCCCCCAGTCCGGGCATCCGAATGTCAAGCAGGATGATGTCGAGCCGCAGCGACTGCGCCTTCTCGACCGCCTCCTCGCCACTCGCCCCAAAGGTCAGGCGGTGGTGTGACCCCGAAAGAAACCCCGCCACCACTTCGCAATTTGCCGCGTTGTCATCGACCACGAGGATCGAGGCGGGACGTAGCTCATTGAAGTCGCAGGGTCCATCCGTCTCGAGCCTCTCCTGCACCTCGATACGGGCGGAGACCGCAACGTCGGGAATACGCACGCTGAAGGCCGAACCCCGGCCCATCTCGGAGGCCGCCGTCACGGTCCCCCTCATGATCTCGGAGAGCCGGCGGACGATCGAGAGACCCAGGCCGGTCCCCGTCTTTTCCTTCTCAATATGCGCGCCTGCCTGGACGAAGGGTTTGAAGATGGCATCGAGTTTATCCTTGGGAATGCCGACCCCGGTGTCGATGACCTTGATCACCAGAGTGATGTGACTGGCGGACGGCTGGCGCTCCCAGGTCACGCGCACGTCGATACTTCCCGAGTCCGTGAACTTCACCGCGTTGCCCACGAGATTCACCATCACCTGCCGGAGCCGGATGCGGTCCAACAACAGCGACCGTGGCAGGTGATCGTCCACCGTGCATTGCAGCTTGACCCGCTTCTTCGCGGCGGGCTCCGCGAACAGGGTGAGGAGAAAATCGCAGATCTCCCGCGGGTTCGTCGGCTCAAGACGAAGGTCCATGACGCCGGCTTCGATCTTCGACATGTCCAAAATATCATTGATCAATCGAAGGAGGGAGCGGGCGCTGGTCTGGATCGCCCGAACGTACTTCCCCTGCTTGGCATCCCGGACTTCGGCCGCAAGCAACTCGCTGAAACCGAGGATCGCGTTCATCGGAGTCCGAATCTCGTGACTCATGTTGGCGAGGAACACCGTCTTTTCATGGCTGCTCCGCTCCGCTCGCAACCGGTCCTCCACCAACCGGCGCTCCCGATCCTGGTGCCCCAGCATCACGCGGGCGAGCCAGAAGGCGTAAATCCCGGCGCCCACCCCCATGATCCCGGCCACCACGCTCGTCATGCTCGCGCGGACCAACTTTCCCCGCGTGCCCGACGCATCCCGAAACACCACCGCCTGTCGCATGTCACCCAACTCGGCGACCCTGCTCCGGATCCCCTCCATCATCCGCATCCCCTCTCCGCTCGCCACCATTTCAGCCGCGAGGCCCGGCGCCTCCTCCCGCCGCGCGCCCACCACCCGTCGGTGATGACTTAAAAAAACCTCCGCCTGGGCCCTCAGCTCCATGGCCCGGTTCATCATCTGGGGATCTTCCTTCGCCAGGACCATGATCTGATCGAAATGCCCCGGGATCGTTGTCTCACCGACCGTCAGGGCCGCCAGGAACCTATCATCTCCTGTGATGGTGAACCCCCGCTGCGACGTCTCGGCATCGACGAGCAACTGGAGGATCCCGGCGAGTTCAGACTTCAAGACCACCGCCTCCCTCGATATCCTCAGTTTCACTGCGAAATCGACCCACGTGATCAGCGCCAGCACGACGCTCGCGATCGAGAGCGTCAGCCACAGCACGACCACCGTCTTGTAGATCACGTTGTTGGGTTTCCGGTGCATGGCCTGCGGAATCCTTCTGAATACGCCCCAAAACAAAACGGCCCTTTCGCCCTTGAGTAGGGAGGCTACATGCCGCCCGGGAGCCCGTCCAGACGGTCCTCGGAGGTCGAATGGGTTGACTTCATCAGCCCGCCCAGGTTCCGCCGGGTCCACCAAGGCCCCCGGAGACCCCACCAGCCCCCACCCTTACTCGACCAGACCTGAACCTGTGGCGGATCCCATCTCCTGAATCGGCCCGGGAGCAAGGGACGCGGGCACCTGTGCTACCGGCGCAGCGGCGGCTTCCGCCACGGTGTGCAGTCCCAGCAATTCGGACAACGGGTTAAGCTCGGGCACCCGATCCCCGATTACCTTTACCGTCATGAGGATCGGAATCGCCAAAAGGGCGCCAATCGGCCCCCAGAGCCAGGCGCACGTGATCAGCGCGATGAAGATCATGACCGGGTTGAGCGCAAACCGCCGCCCCAACACGAAGGGGTCACCGCGTTGGCCTCCACCCAGTGGAGCAGGAAATACAACCCGGCCGGAATGAGGCCAGCCTCTAGGGAGTCAAGTTCCAGCAGTCCGGCGACTCCGATCACCGCGACGCCGACGATCGGGCCGATGTAGGGGACAAAATTCACCAGGGCGGCGACGCCCCCCCACATCACCGGGTTGGGCATGCCCACCAAATGCAACGCCCCTCCCACAATCGCGCCGAAAATGACGTTGATGAGCCCGACGGAGAAAAGATACGTCGAGATCGTGTGGTGGATGTCGCGACTGATCCCGATGGCTTGCTTCTTGTCTTGGAGCCGGGGCGAGACGCGAACGACCTTTTGGAGGAACAGGTCTCCGGACGCCAGGAGGCGAAACAACAAGCCAATCGCCTCACCGGCACCCACCATCAAACTCCCGGTCCACGTGAATAAATGACCCGCGACACTGTGGTCCTTCACCTCGACGGCAGGCACCCAGGCGAGCCTTCTTCCGAGGCCAGGTTCCCGACACTGCTGGCCGCTTCGCTGATCCGTGCCGCAGCGCGGAGCACTTGCTGGAACTTCTCCTTCAACCGCGGAAGGTTCTCTGGCGCTCTCGACATCCATTCCACAGCCGGGCGAACCATGTAGACCACGCCTAATCCCGAACCCGCAACGAAGGTCGCCACGACGATCGCCGCCGCAAGAGGCGTCGGCACGTGGCATCGTCGAAGCCAGTTCACAGGCGGTTTCAACGCCATCGAACCACCCAGGCGAGGAGCACTGGCACCACAACAACCCGGGCGACGTACGCGAACGCAACCAGGGCGAGCACGACGAACACCGCCCGCGAGACGGTGGCGATCCCCGGCACTGTGAACACCCACTTTGCAGAGGGCGGATTGCCGGCACTCTGACGCTCACCCGGTCGGGTCTCCGTCAACGCAACCGATGCCTGGGTTTCATCAGCCATCGTTGCCGGCCTCCTTCCGGTGGCGACGCATCTGGCGATGCTGGTTCCAGGTCATATTCGCTTGTTCGTCAAGAATACGAACGGCCGTACGCCTGATGCGGACCATGAAATCCCGAGAGATGGCGGGAGTTCCTGTGAGGAGGACCGGAAAGGACTTGGTGTCGGGGATCGGGGACTTAACGGCCCCCTTCGCCAGGGAAACAACACCACCTCCTACTACAGAACCTTCCGTCCCTGGATCACGCGGACGAGAACAATGATCACCGCGACGACCAGCAGAATGTGGATTAAACCGCCCATTGTATAGGCGGAGACGAGGCCGAGTAACCAAGCGATGATAAGTATGAGGGCGATAGTGTACAACATGGTATATGAAGGAATTGCTGGGTCGACTTTGAAGGGCATTGGAACCCCTAGAGGAGTTTTCGGGGGGCGCACTCACGAGTCCCCTAGCCTCCGAAAGGTTCGTCCCTTCCATAGCATAGGAGGGGACCGGCAATCACGCCGCCTTTCGCACGTCAACAAGAGCGTGAGTCGTGCCAGGGCCTTCCCCAGACCATCCTTCCCGGAATTCGCCGCATTTCCTATCACCCCTGATCGAGGCGATGTCGTCCTGGCGTGCATATCGCATCTCAGCGGCACACCGACCGTGCGTAGTGCAAGGATGGCCTTTGCGCACACCATGCCTTGGAGGCCAGGACTTTGTGGGTATCGCCAGGGAAACCCCCAAAAAACCCATGAACCGACGGCTCCTCCTCGGGCGGCATGGTTCTTGCCATAGGGAGGGAGTACCGCTGTTGCGATCAGCCATGCAACAGAAGCGAACAAACCAAAAACGAAACAGGCCAAGTCTATGAATTCGCTCCAAATCAAGGGCAACTGGAACATCATGAAGGGCAAGCTCAAGCAAAAGTACGCCAACCTGACCGACGACGACCTCCAGTACTTGGAGGGCAAGGAGGAGGAGCTCGTCGGCCGTATTCAGAAGCGCACCGGCCAGACCAAGGAACAGGTGGAAGACGCCCTGAGGAAGTGCAACGTATCTTAAGGCTGGGACACTTTAAATAAAGGTTTCAGGTGAGCCACGGAGCGTGTCCGCCGCGATGTTCGCACCTTAATAAAAGGGGGGACGCGCTCCTTACCTGGGATTCGCGGCGTGCCAGAATGGAAATCGTCATAGGCTCCAACAAGAGAAATCACCCATGAAGAACAGATACAGGATCGAACAAGTTGTAGTCAGTCTCATTGTCGGCCTCCTTATCGCCACCGCGACGAGTGGTTGCAAAAATACGGCGCACGGAGCAGGCAAGGACATTGAAAACGCGGGAGAAAAGATCCAGGAAAAGACGGACTGAATTCCGTCCATCGGCCCGGGGACGGTCATCCTCGTCCCCCTGACATTTTTGAGCGACTCCTCGGAAACGCGCGACACCGGTTACGCAACCTTCAATGCCGTTTCCGAGGAGACCGCTCTAAGATAAGAGCCGATCCCTCAGATGGGCTCTTACATTCTTACCCCCGAAAAGGACCCGCCATTCCAGCGGTGGTCCACCGCCACTCCTTCTCATTGCGCCGCCCTAGGATTGAAGTGCCGGTCCGCGAAGTCCATGTACCGATCCCAGTCGTAGTGGAGGACATCGTGATCGCCCGTGCGGATGTGATATCCGATGAAGGCGCCGACAGGCTGGTCGAGACCCGGCATCTCGGAGACCGCAAGCCCCGCCCTTTCAAACAGCGCGTAGACGGGATCCGCGGCTTTGCCGGCCAGGAACTCCCCGCGCGGATCGGCCCACCGATCCTTTTCGGCACTGGCGATATAGATCGGGCGCGGCGCGGCGAGCGCCACCAGCTCGTGCTGGTCCACCGGAAGAGTGTTCTCCCGGTCGTTGTACTGCTTGAAGTTCCCGCAGAACCAATGGGGGAAGACCGTGTTAATCCTCTTCGTCGTCTCACCGAAACGGCGCCGCGCCAGGGCAGCACCTCCCTCCCCCGAGTTGTTCGAGATCACGATCGCGAAACGCTCGTCCTGCGCACCAGCCCAGAGAGAGGTCTTCCCTAAACGGGAATGTCCCATGACCGCCACCCGCTTCGCGTCCAGCTCACGGTCCGTCTCGATGTAATCCATCGCCCGGCTCAGCCCCCACGCCCACGCCCCGATCGCACCCCAGGCGTCAGGTGCGAATTCCCGGATAGGCTCCTTCGCGGCGACTGCCCGGCTCCGCCCGTCGGCCGGAAACGCCCCCCGCACCCCCTGTTTCCATCCCTCGGCAAAGTCCGGTTCGAGATCCCCGTAGTAGACTGTCGCCAACGCGTACCCCCGGTCCAGCAGGGCTTCCAGCGCCCATCGATTAGCCTCCGAGCCACGCGAAGCCTCCGTCGCGCGATTGCCAATCCGTCCTTCCTTTTCATTGTTGGACACCCAGCTCTCGGCGAGACGGATGGCGGGGTCCATCGAGATCGCGTGATTGCCCTCGAAGTTCAGTCCCAGAAAAACCGGTGCCGGACCCGAACGCCGGTTGGGAATGTAAACCAACAGGTTCATGCTCGGCCCGTCCGCCCGCCCCGTAAACCACACCGTCACCTGCTTGCGCGTCGCACGGCCCCCGAGAGCGTTCAGGTCCACCTCCCTGTCCTCGAAACGCATCTCCTGTGGCCGGCCGGCGCTGCGTCCGTAGACCTGGTCCCTGAAATGTTCAAGAATCTCGGTCCGCCGCCGGTTCGTCCACGCCCTGGCCGTGGTCACCTTCCGACCGTCGTTGGAAATGAGTGGGTCAGGAAGCGTGTAGGGCGGCACTGCCGCTTCGTCGTAGTTGGTGTCCGCCGGTTGGGCGGTGGACGTCGACATACCCACGGCCCAGGCGATCACGGCCAGAGCGGCCTTCACGGTCTTCATCGTCGTGCTTGGTTTGGACTTCGTTGCGATCTTCGCGCCCGTTTCCGGCATCTCACTCGGCTTTCCACCCGGCCCGCGCCAGAACCTCCCGCACCGACACCTCCGCTCCTCCCCGTTTCTTGCTCTCATCCGAGGCTTCCATGAACGCGAAGATCTCGGTGGTTTCCGCCTCCGGCACCGGTGCCACACCCGTCTTGAAAAACTCCATAATGGCCACCACGAGGGGCGCGTACCCGTCGAATGCTCCCACCGGCGCCTCGCCCTTCGCGCCCACGGCCTTCCCTTCATAACCCTTCCCTTCGCGATACACCCCCACGCGTCCGCCTTTCCAGGTGCCCGTCACTTCGATCCTCCCATCCGCCGTCATTCCGCGGCGCACCGTCTCACAACCCGTTCCCATTACCGTGAATAACGACTCCACCCCGTGGATCCCGTACCAGAACAATTCGGGATGCGTGGGATCCACGTGGCACGGGCTGGATGTCTCGGCGCGGTTCACCTTCCCGATCGATCCCGAGCGGACGTCCAACGTAGCCTTCGCAAAGCGCAACGAGGAGGCGCTAAAGACCGGCACCTTCTTCTCCCGGGCCAATCGGAAAATCTCGAGGACATCCTTCAACGACCCCGCCATCGGCTTGTCGATGTACAGGGGCTTGCCGGCCGCAATGACCGGCCGGGCCTGCGCCAGGTGCGGACGCCCGTCCACGCTCTCGATCAGGACCGCGTCGACTTCCGCGCACATCCCCTCGATTGAGTCGTACAACTTCACGCCCCACTTTTCCGTCAATTCCCGGGTGTATCCATCCACCTTGGACCAGCTCGAATCAATGTCCCGACTGCCGCCCTTGAACGCGGCGACCACCCTTCCCCCGGGGACATAGGCGTTGTCGGTCGGATCGTTGAGCAGCTTCGTGAATGCCGTCGCATGGGACGTGTCGAGGCCGATCATGCCCAATCGAAGTTCCGCTCCGTGGAGTGCGGTTCCGCCTATCAAGAGACCGAGTAGGATGGATGTGAAAAAGCGCATGAGATCGACGGGATCGTGCGCCCCCCGGACCCCGTTCGAAAGCCAAAACCCGAATCACCCCCATGCCTCGCGCAAGGTAAGCGAAGGAGTCGGAGGCAGCGCCAATCCCCCCTGACCCGTTTCCTCCGAATTCCCCATACAGCCCCCTTTCTTCCCCCTTCGCGAACTTCGCGTCGTCGCGCGATGCCCTGCCTTCTCCTCCCGCGTAGACGCGAAGAATGAATCA
>JBBQIU010000036.1:0-10376 GCA_038325245.1 Verrucomicrobiota bacterium | reverse complement strand
CGGCCTGGGAATCGGCGGCGGGGAAGCCGCGAGGTGCTGGGCGAATTTTTCCTGCAGGCGGTGATGGTGGTGATGAACGAGTTGGTGACCTCGGACGTCGAGGTCGTGCGAATGTTCGCGCGGCCGAAGCCGATGAGCGCGTCGTGTCGGGCGCGTTTGCTGGCGCTCTGGTGGGCGCCGGTGGCACGGCGACTGGGGCGCTGGGGCAACCGAACGGACAAATCGTGAAAGGATTTCGTGAACTCCTTCATGCACAACCCGGTCCTTTTGACCGAGGCATTGGAGGCGCTGGCATTGCGGCGCACGGGGAAATACGTGGACGGCACCATCGGTGGGGGTGGGCACGCGGCCGGGATTCTGAGGACAATTGGGGAAAAGGGCTGGTTGTGGGGAATCGATCGCGATGGAGCCGCGTTGAAGGCAGCCCGGGAGCGGTTGGAGCCTTTCATCGGTCGGTTTGAGATTTGGAAGGGTGGATTTGATCGAATGGCGGAATGGGTGTCCGAAGGGGAAGCCGATGGCGTCCTTTTGGACTTAGGAGTGAGTTCGCCGCAACTGGACCAGGCGGAGAGGGGGTTCAGTTTCCAGCAGGACGGTCCTCTGGACATGCGAATGGACACGGACGCGCCCATGACCGCGGAGGATGTGGTGAACGGGACGCCGGTGGACGAGCTTGCACGGATATTCTGGGAGTTGGGTGAGGAACCGCGGGCGAGGCGACTGGCGCGGATGATTGGAGAGGAACGACAAGTGCATCCACTAAAGACGACTTTGGAACTGGCAAAGCTTGTGGAGCGTGGCGCCCCTCGCGGGGGGAGCCGTTTGCATCCGGCCACGCGTGTCTTTCAGGCAATCCGGATGGTGGTGAACGACGAACTTGGGCAGTTGGATCGGGGTTTGGAAGCCGCCTGCCGGGTACTAAAGCCCGGCGGTCGACTCGCGGTGATTTCATTCCAATCGCTCGAAGCCCGGCGGGTGAAGCAATTCGGATCGCTGACCACGCGGGATTACGATTTTGACGGTGAGGTGGATGTGCCGGCACTGCGTCGCCCTCGGCGACCGACGATGCGTTGGGTGGCGCGTCGGGCGATCGTTGCGGGCGAGGCGGAACGGACATTGAACCCGAGAGCCCGCAGCGCCCAGCTGCGGGTCTTGGAGAAGGTGTGACATGGCACGCGAAACGCGGAAGAAGAACTCCGGAGCGCTGGCGCCGACGGTGACATCGGCGCTGATGATCTGCCTGGCGGTGGCGCTGGCGTTGCTGGTGCAGATCCGACTGAAAGCGGACCTCCACCGGCTGTACACTGGGATCAGCGCCCTAGACCGCCAGGTGGCGCAGGTCCGGCGGATGAATCACAAGCTGCAGGTCGACTACGAGATGTTGACCTCGCCGGCGGGGCTGAACAACCGGCTGCGGGATCTGCAACTCAACCTGATCATGCCGGGAGAGAACGCGCGGGTCGTTCTGCCGGAACCGCGGGTGGACCCGCCCCTTCCCGTGGTGCCGATCCTGCCGGGGGGTGGTCCCGGCGCCCCGGCGTCTCCGGAACACGGGCTTGCGGTGCATCCGGTGACTCGGTCGGTCCCGGTGGCAGGGGTGCGGGTGCGATAAACGGGAAGGAACCGCCATGGAACTAAACCGACAACGAGCCCGTTTCTTTTGGATGGGCGTTTTGCTCCTGCTGGCGTTCTGCTGCCTCGGTTACCGGCTGGTCCAGTTGCAATACGTGCAGCACGGCGAGTTCCGGCAGAGGGCGAATCGCAGTCATTCGATGTTGATCCCGCTGAAGGGGCATCGGGGCGATCTCCGGGACGTACGGGGTGAGGTGTTGGCACGAAGTCTGCCGGCCAAGACGATCTGCGCCGACCCATCCCTGATGGGGGGCCACTTCGTGGCTATGGCGCGCGTCCTGGCGCCCCTTCTTCGCACGAACGAGGTCTACCTGATCGAGGCGCTGCGGCCTCGGTTGCGCACGGACGAACTGGGCGAACTCATCCGGGATCGGTTTGGCCGGCCGGCGACCAATCAATTTGTGGCCCTGCGCCGCCGGGTTCCGGACGAGGAATGGAAGGTAATCCATGCGGCTCTCGCGCAGGAGACCTTCGGTCTTCCGGAAACAGCAGCCCGGTCCATCCGGATCCTGCGGCAGAGCATTTTTCCGTCGTCGGAGGAAGACGAGATCCGAATCTATCCCAACCGCATGCTGGGCGCTTCCGTCCTGGGATTCACGGATGCCGATGGGGGAGGCCTGGAGGGGCTCGAGGCGTTCCTGGACGATTCCTTGAAGGGGGTCAACGGGTACATCGAGACCGGCCGGACCCGCCGGGGAAGCGAGTTGCGGCAGTTCCGCGAGATGGTGATCCGGCCGCAGCACGGCCGGGACGTCTTTCTCACTCTGGATGCGCGGTTGCAATTGATCGTGGAGGAGGAACTCGCGGCGACGATGAAGGAGTTTCACGCCCAAGGCGCCTGTGCCGTGGTGATGCAGCCCCGGACCGGTCGGATTCTGGCCATGGCGAGCCTGCCCACCTACGACCCCAACCAGCCCCCGTTGTCGACGAACCACATCCCGCTCCGGCGGAATCGCGCGATCAGCCAGACGTTCGAGCCCGGATCCACGTTCAAGATCGTGGCCGCGACGGCGGTGTTGAATGAAGGTCTGCTGGATCTTACGGACGTCGTGGACTGCGGGGAGAGGGGCATCTGGCGCCAGACCCTCGGGCGCGAAAGGATTCTCCTGCGCGACTCGCACCCGATGAAAATGCGTTACTCCCCGGTCGAGCAGGTGATCGCGAAGTCCTCGAACATCGGAACCTTTCAACTGGCCATGCGGCTGGGTCGGGAGCGTTATGCGGACTACCTTTACCGGTTTGGATTCGATCAGCGTTCAGGAATCCGCCTGCCCGTGGAGGAACACGGCCAATTGCGCCCGCTGAAGCACTGGTCGATGACGGATTTTTCGCGCATTGCGATGGGGTACACGGTTTCGATCACGCCCCTGCAACTGGCCATGGCGATGGGAGCCATTGGCAACGACGGGCGCCTGATGCGTCCGCTAATCATCGACCGCATTGTCGGAGCGGATGGAACAATACTGTCGCAGCCGGCTCCGGAGGTGGTCCGGGAGGTCTGCCGGCCCGAGGTCGCCGCGAAGGTTCGACAGGCGCTGCGCCAGGTGGTCGAGGATGGCACGGGTTCGCTCGTGAAGATGGACCGCTACTCCGTCGCCGGAAAAACGGGGACGGCCAAGATCGCCCCTTACCGGGAGGACCGGTACTTCTCGAGCTTCGTGGGATTCTTCCCGAGTGAAGCGCCGGAGCTTTGTCTGGCAATCGTTGTGGAGGACCCGAATCCGCGGATCGCCTACTATGGCGGACGCGTGGCGGGTCCTGCGTTTCGACGCATCGCCGAGCGGGCCGTCGACTACCTCGGTATCCAGCCCGACTTGCCGCGGCTCGAAGACGAAACGTCCGACGATCGGCCGGCGAACCTGTCCGCGCTCGGGCGACGACCCTGAGCCGAGCCGCTTCCAAACGCCACGCCATGGAGACCCGACCCCTTCGATACTTTGCTGAGGCCTGTGAGGGCGAAGTGCGTGGTGCCGATCCGTGCCTGGCGGTTGCGCGCGTGTGCACCGATTCCAGGGAGCTTCAGGCGGGGGACTTGTTCGTGGCGCTGGTGGGCGAGCGTTTTGACGGGCACCGATTTGTGGGTGAAGCGGTAGCGCGGGGAGCGGTGGCGGCGGTGGTGGCGCGGCGTGAGGCGGATCGTTTCCCGGGTCTGCCGCTGGTCGTCGTTCCGGAGCCGCGGCGCGCGCTGAGCCGAATGGCGGGTCAGTACCGGAGTGAGTTCCGGATCCCGCTGATTGCGGTGGCGGGTTCGAACGGGAAGACCACCACCAAGGAACTCCTTGGAGCCCTGTTGAGCGGGTGCTTCGAGACGCATCGGAGCCGGGAAAGCTTCAACAACGACATCGGGGTTCCGGTGACGCTTCTGGGACTGGACCCGCGTCATGTGGCGGCGGTGGTGGAGGTCGGGACGAACCACCCCGGGGAACTGGCGCCACTTTTGCGGTTGGCGCGTCCGCGGATTGGAGTGCTGACCCACATTGGCGAGGAGCACCTCGAGTACTTCGGAAGCCTGGCTGGCGTGGTGGAAGAGGAGGGCTGGGTGGCGGATCTGCTGCCCCCGGACGGATTGCTGGTCCTGCCAGGGGATCAACCGTGGAGCGATGCCATCATCGCGCGGACACGGGCCCGGGTGATCCGGACGGGAACCGGACCGCGAAGCGACTGGCAGATCGTTTCCGTCGAAACCGACGCCGACGGGACCACGTTCGAGGTTCGGTGTCCGCGGGCGGAGCTGAGCGGGGAGTACCGGATCAATCTTTTCGGGCAGCACCAGGTTTCCAACGCGGTGCTGGCGTTGGCGGTCGCGGCGGAGTTCGGGTTGGGCCGGGACGAACTCCGCCGCGGACTCGCCGCCTGTTCCGCGGCGAAGTGGCGGATGAACCGTTGGGAATTCGAGGGTGTTGAGGTGATCGAGGACTGCTATAACTCCAACCCGGATTCCATGCTGGCCGCGCTGGAGTCGTTGCGCGCGTTTCCGTGCGTGGGGCGGCGCGTGGCCGTGGTGGGGGCGATGGCCGAACTGGGCGTTCACACGGTGCGGGCGCACGAGCGGATCGGGCGGCGGGCGGCGGAGTTGGGCCTCGACCGTCTGATCGGGGTCGGGGAGGCGGCTTCGTTGTCCGTGGAATCCGCCGTGGACGCCGGGATGAAACAGGCGGTGGCCGTGGACGGGGTGGAGACGGCTGCGACCTTCTTGCGGGCGTATCTTCGGCCCGGCGATTGTCTCCTGATCAAGGCTTCGCGGTCCGCGAGGCTCGAAAGACTGGGAACCCTGCTGCGGGAGGGAACGTGCCTGCGATACGCCGCGTGAACCATGCTCTACTACCTGAGTGTCTGGGTGCGCGATTGGGCCGAGGGCTCGCCATGGGTGGCGTGGGTCGGGCCGCTGAGGATGTTCGACTATGTGACGTTCCGGAGCGGCGGCGCCGTGCTGACGTCGTTGCTCCTGTCGCTGTTGCTCGGTCCGCGGTTCTTCCGGGAGCTTCGGCGCCTGAACTTTGGCCAGACCTACGACGACCCGGGCGTGCGACACGGGGCGGCGTCGGATGCCACGAAGAAGCGCGGGGTGCCGACGATGGGCGGATTGCTGATCGTGCTGGTGTTGGACATCACGGCGGTGCTTTGGGCCCGTTGGAATACCCAGCTCCAATTGACGCTGCTCTCGGTCCTGGTCCTGGCGGGCCTTGGGTTTTACGACGACTACGCGAAGATCGCGCATCAGTCGCGGGAGGCGGGAGCGAGCGAACGATTGAAGCTGGGGGTGCAACTGGGATTGGCGGGGTTTATCGGAGGCTACCTGTGGTGGAACGACGCGACGCGGAGCCTTGTTTCAGACGTCATGGTTCCCTTCCTGAAGGATCCGGTCCTGATTGGAACGGCGTGGGTGGGGGTGGGGGTGGCGATCCTGGCCATCGTGGGGAGTTCCAACGCGGTGAACCTGACCGATGGTCTCGATGGGTTGGCGATCGGCTGCACGGTCATCACGTCGTCGGTCCTGCTGGTCTTCAGTTACCTGGTGAGCAACCGCGTGTTTGCGGCTCAATTGCTGCTCCCGTACGTCGATGGGGCGGGGGAGTTGGTGGTGTTTACGGCCGCGCTCATCGGGGCGGGGTTGGGATTCCTCTGGTTCAACTGCCACCCGGCGGAGGTTTTCATGGGAGACACGGGCGCGTTGGCGCTGGGTGGCGCGTTGGGAATCGTGGCGGTGCTGATCCATCAGCCCCTTCTGCTGCTCATTGCGGGAGGCGTGTTCGTGGCCGAGGCCGCCTCTGTGCTGATCCAGCGGGTGTGGTTCAAGTTCACCCGGAAACGGTTCGGTTCGGGGCGGCGGGTGTTCCTGATGGCTCCCTTGCACTATCACTTCATGAAGAAGGGCTGGTACGAATCGAAGGTCACACTGAGGTTCTACATTCTTTCGATTGTGTGCGCGCTGGTGGCGCTGAGTTCGATCAAGCTCCGTTGACCTGACCCACGGAACATGATCCCTCTTTCTGCCAAACGAGCGCTGGTGGTCGGCCGGGACCCGGGCGGCGACGCCGCGGTGTCCTTGCTCCGACGGAAGGGCGTGTCCACGACCCAGGCGGGTGTGGGCGAACTCGACATCAGGACCGTCGACGCCATGGGGTCGGTGGAATTGGTGGTCGTGAGCGCCGGGTCGACGGGAATGCCGGCGGGATGGATGGCGGCGGTGCGGGCGCGGGGCGGGCTGGTGATCGGTGAGCGGGAACTCGCGTTTCAGCAGAGTTTCTGTCTCCACGTGGCGGTGGCGGGGGCCACCGGGAAACGGACGACCACGGAACTCATTGCGCATCTGTTGCGGGGGGCGGGACGGCGGGTCGAGGTGGCGGCCGGACCGGATCAACCGGCGAGCGCCCTGGCGGAAGGGACGCGGGACCTGGATTTTCTGGTACATGCGGTGGAGGTGGAGGAATTGGAGTATTTCCAATACTTCCGGCCGGTTGTCGGCGTGTTGTTGAACGCGCCGGAACGGGATGACGCGGAGGCAGGGGAGGGAGGGTTGAAGCGATACGCCCGGCTGTTCGCCTTGCAACAGGCGTTTGATTGGGCGGTCGTGGAATCGCGGGCGATGGCGCGGTTCGAGGAGGCGGGGGTGAGTTTGCCGGGTAAGGGGATCACCTTCAGTGCGACGAGCCGCAAGGCGGACCTGGGGTATGACCGGGGCCTGTTGGTGAGCCGGATGGAGGGATGGGCGGGTCCGCTCTGGGACATGGCTCGCGGGCGGTTGCACAGTGTCCACTTCGCCGAGGACGTTTTGGCGGGTCTGGCCGTGGGGCGTGTTCTGCGCCTGGGGTTGGAGGACATGACGTCGGCACTGGCAGGATTCGAGGCGCCGCCTGGGCGATTTGAGCTATTGGGCGAAGTCAATGGGGTGCGTTTCATCCACGACGGGCAGTCGAAGCGCATGGAAGCGTTGGACCGGGCGTTGATGGCGCTGGCGCCAATCGCTCCGGAGAATCCTTTCATCTGGCTGATTGCGGGCGGGGAGCGGGCGGGGCGACATTTCTACGATCTGGGGCCCGTTCTGTCCCCGCGGGTGAGGCAGGCGTTCGTCCTGGGGGATGCGGCGGCGGCGATGCAGGCGGCTTGGCAGCTATTTACGCCTTGCACCCTTGTGGACTCGTTGTTAGATGCCGCCAAGAGAGCGGTGAAACAGGCGGCGCCTGGAGACGTCATCCTGTATTCCCCGGGGTGCCCGAGCCGTGGATCGCTTCCTGAATCAGAAGCCGGGACCGACGCGTTCCGAGAATACTTCCGGGCCCGACTTCAAAAGGCGGGCGGGGGAGATGGGCCCAGCCTGTCAAAATCCGATGCCCCAGGCGCCTCACCCGGACCGGTCTCTACGGGATCCCCTTCGTCTCCTTCATCCTCATCCCCCTCGAAACTCCAGCCGGAATCCCACCGTTCCGTCAAGCCGACCTCCTTCTCCAGCCAATCCCCAAGAATTCACCGATCATGAGCACACTCAGTCCTCTTCAACCCCAGGACGCGCCCGATGGCACTTCGACACCGAAGTCCCGCATGCGCGTCACCGTTCTGACCATTTTGGCACTCCACGTCGTCTTCATTGGCGGCCTGCTGATGCAGGGCTGCGACAAGAAGTCGGGCACGAACACCGCCCAGAATGGGTTGGATGGGAGTTCCCTGCCGTCGTTGGGCGACACGAACTACTTCAAGACGTATCCGGGAGACACCCCGGGTGTTGCCGCGGGCCTAGGGACACCCGCGCCGTCGACCGCCGGCATTCCGCCGGTGGGAGCGGATTCGTCGCCTTCGGGATATGCGACGGGAACCGGAGCTGTGGCTGCGAGCGACTTGGCCGTTGGGACGCCGGGGGAGACAGGAGTGGGAGCGGGCACATCGATTGGCTCGCTTCCCCGGGCGAGTTCCGTAACCGAGGCGACGACCTTGGCTGTGGTGCTGGCGGGCGGGACGACGGAGCACGTCATCGCCCGGGGCGACACCATTGGCGGGCTTGCCAAGAAGTACGGCGTCACCACCCAGGCGATCATCGATGCCAATCCGAATGCCAAGCCTCGGAGCCTGCAATTGAACGATACGCTTTTGATTCCCCCGCCAGCGCCGCCGACCAGCACGTCGGTGGCCTCATCGGGAGGCACGGCCGAGGGCGAGGTGTACGTGGTGAAGCAGGGCGACAACCTCTCGAAGATCGCGAAAAAATTCGGCGTGACGGTGAAGGCGATCCGAACGGCGAACAATCTCAAGAACGACCGGATCCTGCCGAAGCAGCGGCTGACGATTCCCACCAAGGCCGGGGTGAAGGATCCGGCATCGGCCACGGGCCAGGCTTTCTGAAGGTGTCCTGGCGAATCCCCCGAGGCACCCGTACCCATGCGTCTGGCGGTAGGCACCATTACGATTGTCGCCGGGCTCCTGCTAACGCTGGGGCTGACGATGCTCCACAGCATCGGCATGCACCATCCAAGGGGGCTCTATTTCTTCTATCAGCAGAGCCAGTGGCTGGTGATCGGGTTGGTGGCGTGCGTCGTGGCGGCTTCGGTCGATTACCGGCGCACGCGCGGGCTCGCGTATGTCCTGTTTGGCGTGACGTTGGTTCTGTTGGTGCTGGCCCGGGTGCCCGGGATCAGCCGTGAGATCAACGGGGCCTGGCGCTGGCTGAGGTTCGGCCCGGTTTCATTGCAGCCCTCCGAGTTCGCCAAGGTGGCGCTGATCATGGCGCTGGCGGCCTATGCGCACGCAAACCAGCGTCGCATGACCCGCCCCATGATCGGCCTCGTGATACCGGGCGCGATGGCGCTCGTGCTGCTCGGACTGGTGCTGGTGGGAAGGGACCTTGGCACGACGGCCCTCCTGGCGCTGTTGACCGCTTCCATGCTTTTTGCCGCGGGAGCGCGGCTTCGGCATTTGGCGCCTGTCGGTCTGGTGGGCGTCGTGGGACTGGCCAGCTATCTGGCAACTGACCCGGTGCGGTGGCGACGAGTAGAGGCGTTTCTCGATCCGGACAAGTACGCCGAAACGATCGCGCTGCAGTCGACGCAGTCCAAAATCGCGATCGGGTCCGGCGGAATTCAGGGGCGTGGACTGGGAAACGGGATTCATAAGTCGGGATTCGTCCCGGAACAGCCGACGGATTTTATCTTCTCGGTCATTGGCGAAGAGCTGGGGTTGCGGGTCACATTGCCGCTGGTGGCGGCGTACCTGGCCTTTTCGCTGGCAGCCCTTCGGATCGCGAGGCGTGCGCCCGACAGTTACGGCGCGATGCTGGCCTCCGGCATCGGGCTCCTTGTGGGTCTTCAGGCGGTGATCAACATCGCGGTCACCACGGATTCCGTGCCCAACAAGGGCCTGGCGCTGCCATTTGTCAGCTACGGCGGGTCATGCCTCGTGGTCATGCTCACCATGGTGGGACTGCTGATCAACATCGCCGTCCGGTCGGCGCGCGACGAATCGGAGGAGTACCTGCCGGAGGGCGAGGACCGCGAATCCCGCGGCCTGCAAAACGCTTGAAACCGACGCCTCCAGCCATGGACATGCCGGGCGCCTCGATCCACGTGGCGATCGCCTGCGGGGGCACGGGCGGGCACCTCTATCCGGGATTGGCGGTGGCGGAACGCCTTTGGGAGGCTGGCGCGCGGGTGACCCTTGTCGTGTCGTCGAAGGACGGGGATCAGCAGGCCCTCCGCGGGGCCGAGCACTTCGACATCGTCACGATTCCGGCGATCGGCTTTTCCGCGGCCCGGGTGATCCAGTTCGTCGTGGCGTGTGCGCGGTCGTACCGGGTGGCGCGGCGGGCTTTCCGGGGGTCGCCACCGGACGTGCTGCTTTCGATGGGAGGCTTCACGAGCGTGCCTCCGGCGTGGGCGGTCCGGCGCACGGGGGGATCGGTGTACCTGCACGAGGCCAACGCCATTCCCGGGCGCGCCAACCAGTGGCTGGCGAGGGTGGCGCGAAAAGGATTCGTCCATTTTCCGGAGGCAGCGGCCCTCCTTCGAATGCGCGACGTCGAGGTGGTGGGCATGCCGGTGCGAAGCCCGTTTCAATCGGCGGATCCCGGGCCGTGCCGAATGGCGATGGGGTTGAAGGCGGAGGGACCGGTGCTTCTGGTCATGGGCGGGAGCCAGGGAGCGAGCGGCGTGAACGATGCGATGCTGGCGGCGGCGCCAGGTTTGGCGAAGGCGGTGCCGGGCCTCCAATGGCTGCACCTCACGGGGCCGGCGGACGCGGCGCGCGTGAAGGCCGGGTAC